>JBBTSL010000055.1:0-8508 GCA_038064745.1 Patescibacteria group bacterium
AGCGGGGACTCGAACCAACTGGACAGACAATGAAACCAGCGATGGCCACCATGCCCCAACCTGAATTCAAAATCAATTCCACCCAAACCAAAACCACAATGACTGATGTGAAGCCGGTCTCGTTTGGCGGGACTCCGGTGGACGAAATTCGTAATTTTTCCCTGACTGATTTTCGCCGGATTGCCGCGAGCCCGGCTGACGCGGCGGCGCGCCTCCGGCAGAAGTTTACAAATCTCAAGGATGAATCGATTATTTTATTTTTTCAGGCGCTTGAGGCGTGGCGAGGCTCGTCGCTTTATCGTGAGTATCTGGCGGCCGTGGCAGAGTCTCTGGCCAAGCGAACACCGCTCACGAAGGCGGTTGATAAACAAAAAATTCAATTGACTGAGATAGCGGCGCTGGTGGAGATGGAGAAGGATTTTTAATAAATAAAATGTATGGATCAATTTACCGTACCACAATTCATCGATGTCGAGGATAAAATTTTCGGGCCGATAACGTCGCGCCAGTTTGTTATTCTTATCGCCGCGGTTGGGCCGATCCTCCTCGCTTTCAAATTGGCCGATACCGCTCTGTTCGGGTTCCTGACATTTCTGATCGGGGGATCAGCTCTGATATTGGCATTCGTGAAGATTAACGGTCAGGCATTTCATTATTTTCTTCTGAATATTGTCCAGACTTTGCGTCGGCCAAGCCGGAGGTTGTGGTTCAAACGTTACTCGGATGGCGAGCTGCGCGACTTTATCAAAGCCGGCATCGAAGCGAAGAAGCCTCATGCCGACACCAGATATGAGCACAAAGTACTTTCGGGAACGCGCATCCGCGACCTTTCTCTGATGGTGAATACGGGCGGGTATTATAAGCCGGAGTAATTTTCGAATCCCTCCTCGGGGAGGGTGGGGAGGGGTTGGCCAATGTTATCGAACCCACCCCTACCCCGCCCAAGCGGGGAATATAATAATCATATGCAAAGTAAAAAAACAAAAGGAAAAAAGAAAGGTATAGTGACGACGCAGAATCATCTGCTGATCTCGGAAATAAAGCAGGATGTGGTCGTCCTGAAAGATGGCACGCTTCGAGCGGTATTGATGGTTTCCAGCATTAATTTTGCTCTGAAAAATGAAGACGAGCAGACCGCGATTATCTCGTCTTACGTTTCATTTTTGAATTCGCTCGATCATCCGCTGCAGGTGGTGGTGCAGTCGCGCAAGCTACAGATCCAGCCCTACATCGATAAGCTGATCGAGCAGGAGAAGAATCAGACCAACGATCTGCTCAAGGTTCAGACGGCTGATTATCGTTCGTTCGTCTCTGAGCTCGTCAAGCTCGGAGAGATTATGAATAAGCAATTCTATGTGATCGTCCCTTATGATCCGCTATCCAACAAGAGCAAAACATTCTGGGGCCGCCTCAAGGAGGTGTTGAATCCGACGAGAGCGATTAGCCTGAAAGACGAGCGGTTTCTTAGCAGAAAAAACGACCTCGATAGCCGCCTTCGTCTGGTCGAGAGCGGTCTCACCAGCATCGGCCTCACGGTGGTAAGGCTGAATACTCAGTCGCTCATTGAACTTTATTATTCAACTTATAACACTGATATCGCCCTAACCCAGGAACTGGCGCCGATCGAGGAGTTGCGAGTAGAAGCGGCGTGACATAGCGCGTAATCGATTCCCCGCTTGGGCGGGGTAGGGGTGGGTTGGCTGATGTTAAAGAACAACAATCGACGTTGGCCAACCCACCCCCGGCCTTGAGGCCGACCCCGCCCGAGCGGGGAATATACAGACAATGCACTTCGTTCAGGATGACAATGATGATATAATCAATCATATGGCGTTCAAGCCCACAAGCAGTACAACTGAATTCAAACAGCCTGAGTCGTTCGCGTCTCGAGAGAAGAAGGAACTCGCGACTCAGGCGGAATCGGAAATGGTTTCTCTTGAAGAGGAACGGCTTTATCGCGAAGGCGTCGTCTCAATCCGGGATCTTATTGCTCCGGCTGCTTTTGATGTTCAGTCGAATTTTCTCCAAATCGGCAATATTTTCTGCCGGACGATTTTTGTGAGTTCATATCCGCGTTATATTTCCATCGGCTGGGCGTCGCCCGTCATTAATTTGTCGATCACGATGGATATCGCGATGTTTTTTTATCCGGTGAAGTCTGAAATTATTTTGAAACAACTTCGAAACAAAGTCGGCGCGCTCGAAGCGCAGATCACAGCCGACTCCGAGAAGGGCGCGCCGCGCGACCCGATCCGCGAGACTGCTCTGAGGGACGTCGAGAAATTGCGCGACGATCTGACGCAGGGGACCGAGCACTTTTTCCAATTCGCTTTCTACGTCACCGTCTACTCCGAGAGCAAAGAAAAATTAGATAAAGTTTCCGCTGACATCGAAAGTATTTTTGGCGGCAAACTTATTGCCAGCCGCAAAGTTTTATTTCAATCCGAGCAGGGTTACAATTCTACTCTGCCGCTCGGGATCGATGAGCTGATGATTTCATTTAACATGAATTCGAGTCCGATCGCGGCTTCATTCCCATTTATATCGGCTGAGCTCACTTCAGACAGCGGGATTCTCTACGGCATCAATCGGCACAATAATAGCTTGATCTTATTTGATAGATTTTCACTTCAGAATGCCAACATGTCGGTATTCGCGACCTCGGGCGCCGGTAAAAGTTATGCTGTTAAATTAGAAGTGCTCCGCACGATGATGATGGGCACCGACGTGATCGTCATCGACCCGGAGATGGAATACAAGCACCTGAGCGACGCGGTCGGCGGCACTTATATCAATATTTCGCTCTCTTCGGAGAGCAAGATTAATCCGTTTGACTTGCCGCGTCCGGTCGGCAAATCTATCTCGGTCGAGGACGTTATCCGAGGGGCGGTCATCACCATGAAGGGCCTGCTCAGGATTATTTTTGGCGGCCTCTCGACCAGCCAGGACTCATTGGTGGATCGGGCTCTCATCGAAACCTATGCCAAGAAGGACATCACGGGTGACGCTGACCTCAGCACGGTGAAGCCACCGCTGATGCAGGATCTGCAGGAAATCCTCGAGGGCATGGAGGGTTCGGAGGAGCTGGTGTTGAAACTCAAGAAATTCACCGAGGGTACTTTCAGCGGCCTCTTCAATTCGCCGACCAACGTCGACATCCGAAATCAATTGGTAATTTTCAGTGTGCGCGATCTCGAGGACGAGCTTCGGCCGATCGCCATCTACTCCATCATCAATTATATTTGGAACGTCGTCAGGTCGGAGACCAAGAAGCGCATCATGATCATCGATGAAGCTTGGTGGCTGATGCAGCACGAAGATAGCGCGCGATTTATTTACGCGCTGGTCAAGCGTTGCCGCAAATATTATCTCGGCGTGACGACCATCACTCAGGACGTCAATGATTTCCTGAAGTCGCAATACGGCCAGGCGATCGTGACGAATTCGGCGCTTCAGCTTCTCATGAAGCAATCGCCCTCAGCGGTTGATCTGGTCCAGAAGGTTTTCCTTCTAACGGACAGCGAGAAGTATCTTCTGCTCGAGAGCGGTGTCGGTGAAGGAATATTCTTCGCCGGCTTCAAGCATGCTGCCATCAAGGTGGTCGCCTCATATACCGAGGATCAGCTGGTCACGACCAATCCGGAGCAGCTGCTGCAGATCGAGCGCGCCAAGAAAGAATTTGAAGAAAAAAATAATATCAAATAATTTAAAATTATTATGTTGACACTTAGAACCCGTATTTTCATTCTGATTACCTTCGTCGTATTGTTTATACTGGGGATCAGCCTGTTGTTGGTTGTAAAAATTAAGGACAAGCCGGCCGCGAACGCGCCGTCCGGGAACTTGCCGGAGGCGTCACAGCAGAACAATCTCCCTACTCCTGGTACGACGGCGACGGTGATCCCTCAGAATGTGACGGTGGCGCCGCTTGACGCCTCGGACGTGACCGAGAATACCATCCGCCAGCTGGCCAGGATCTTCGTCGAACGCTTCAACACCTATTCGAGTGACAATATGTATCAGAATATCCGTGATGTCGAGACGTTGGTCGCGGCTGATTATTGGAAGAAGATCAGCGCGCCTCTCTCACGCCCCTCCGCGCCACCGGCACAGTTTGTCTCACTCACGACCAAAGTCTTGGCTATTTCATCCAGCAATGTTCAGACAACGATGGCTACGGTCGTTCTGAAGGCTCAGAAATCAAGCGTCTCCGGCGCCACATCGGCTGTCGGGTATGCCGATTATGCCGTTTCATTGGTGAAGGTTGGATCGGATTGGCTGGTGTTGAACGAGGTAGAGAATAAATAAATTGTGACGTTTTTCAAGCTTCTAAAGGAATATTTATTTCCACGCTTTTGCGTCTCCTGCGGCAAAGAAGGTGAATGGTGGTGCAGGACTTGTCGAGGGAAAATTACGCCGTTTAATTTCGATTCCCCGCTTGGGCGGGGTAGGGGTGGGTTGGCCACCTCACTCGATAAATTAACGGCACTTTTTCATTATACCGATAATCCGGCGCTCGAAAAATTAATCAAGGATTTCAAATATAATTACGTTCGCGACATCGATGATCTGTGGACGGAAATTTTGAGTGATGCGAAATTAACTTTCGCGACGGACGCAGTCTTCGTCCCGGTGCCACTGCACGATCGGCGCCTTCGGGAGAGGGGGTTCAATCAGGCGGCGGAACTTTCGCGAATACTTTCAAAAATTTATCATCGCCCGGAGCGAGCAGGGGAACTTCGAAGGGTCAGGGTCACTTCTCAGCAGGCCGGCATGACACGCGAAGACCGCCTAAATAATGTCGCCGGCGCGTTTGCTTGGGTTGGCGAGGAGGTGGCTCCCGCGAGAGTTGTTTTGGTCGATGATGTCTATACTACCGGCGCTACGATGGGGGAGTGCGCCAAGGTACTCCGCGCCAACGGCGCGAAATATATCGAGGCCTTGGTGTTGGCGCATGGGTAGGTTATTTTCGCTCAACATTAGCCAAAAATTCGACCGGTTCAGTTTGACTATTTGGCTAAAATATGCTAAACTACTAACGTATGTATAACTGGACAGTGGATACCAAGCAATTAAAAAAAGACAAAAAGCAGTACGCCATTTGGAAACTTGAGCAGATGGTTAATTTTGGTTTAAACGGGGAAAAATTGGATAAAACCTCTCTAAAAAAGTACTGGTCTAAATTAAATTTAGACCCCAAAAAGAAAAAATATTTGTCATTGATTTTGTGGCCATCAAAACCATCCTAAGCGGAAGTCAACAAAAACTCTTAAAGATAATCGGTGATAATAAAAATATCTGCCAATATTTTTATTTGACCGGCGGCACGGCTTTGGCAGAATTTTATTTACACCACCGTCTTTCCGAAGATTTGGATTTTTTTTCTGAAGAAGAAATTGATCCGCAAACCGTGTTCGCATTTCTAAAATCAATTCAAAAATCAGCCGGAATAAAAAAAATTGACGCTGAGCAAAGTTTTAATCGCAATTTATTTTTCCTGCATCTAGTAACTGGCGAGGTGATTAAAACCGAGTTTACTTATTTCCCTTTTCCAAGGATTGAAATGAAAAATAAAATTGGTGATTTGTTTGTGGATAGTCTGCTCGATATCGCAGTCAACAAGGTTTTTACAATTTATCAAAAACCTCGCTCGCGAGATTTCATTGATTTATATCTAATTATTCAGGAAAAAAAATGGGATATTTCCGATCTGGTCAAGAAAGCTAAAATAAAATTTGATTGGCATATTGATCCCCTGCAATTGGCTAGCCAATTTCTACAATCGGGTGAGGTAATGGATTTTCCAAAAATGATTCAGAAGCTTAAACCTGAGGTCTGGCAGAAGTTCTTTGAGGCAGAGGCGAAGAAATTAAAAGGACAGGTGGTAAAGTAAGTCTACTTTACAATTATTTTTAGGTAGTGTATTGTATTAGTACAATTTAATTAGGTCGCTTCGACCTATTATCAAGAGTGCAAGTTAGGGAACTAGCCCGCTGTCGCCTTCGCGCGATGTAACTTGCCGACAACCTGCCGCTCCGCCAATTGGCGGATGACGTGGTAAGGTGCCAATTCTAGCCTTTACCCCGTTGTATAATGGGGCGCAAGGGAAAGATAAAATTTTTGAACTCTTTCCCGAAGGAGTTTTTTCTTTATTTTTATTAATTAATTGTAAGAGAAACATATGCTCAAAACCGCTGAGTCAGTATCGCCAAGACATCCGGATAAACTTTGCGATCGGATCTCCGATGCAATCCTCGATGAGTGCCTTCGGCAAGATCCGATGAGTCGCGTCGCAATGGAGACCATGGGCGGACACGGCGTCGTCACCGTCACCGGAGAATTGACTACGCGCGCCAAAGTGGACGTAGAGAAAATTGTCCGCCGGATCGCGGGAGACAAAATTCAACAAATCAGTGTAAACATCGTCCGGCAAAGTCCGGAGATTGCAAATGGGGTGGATACCGGGGGAGCCGGCGACCAAGGAATTATGGTCGGCTATGCTTGTCGTGATAATGAGGATTACGTGCCGCAGGAATTATATCTCGCCCGGAATCTGAATAAACTAATTTTTTCGGAATTTTCATTTGATGGGAAAACTCAGGTTACCATGAACGACGGCAGGATTTTCAGCGTGGTTGCAAGTTTTCAGAATGCCAAATCAGCGGAGCTGAGGAGGATAGTCGACGGCTGGCTGAATGGCAAACCAGTCCACGGCGAATTGACTATATTTACCAATCCGGCCGGCGACTGGAATCTTGGCGGCTTCGACGCTGACACCGGGCTCACCGGCAGGAAAATTATTTGTGATGCGTATGGTCCGCAGATCCCGGTGGGTGGCGGAGCGTACTCCGGTAAGGATGGCACCAAAGTTGATCGCAGCGGGGCATATATGGCGAGGAAGATCGCGGTCGATGCCGCGAAGAAGGTCGGCGGCGAAGTCTTGGTGAAGCTGGCATACGCCATCGGAAAAAAGGAACCGTTGATGGTGACAGTGACAAGGCCCGGGTCAGCGGACTCTCTGCCCGGCATAAATCTAAATCAGTACGATCTGACTCCAAACGGAATTATAAATTTTTTGGAATTACGCAAGCCGCAATTTGAACGTACGGCAGAATGGGGGAGTTACGGTAATAATTTTATGTGGGATAAATAATACTAATTTTAAAAAAATAACCCCGATTATTCGGGGTCATTTTTTTGTTGCTGGTCGTTCGGCGTTGCGGAGAGGGCGAGATTCGAACTCGCGAGGGTTTTTGAGGCCCTGCCACGTTAGCAGTGTGGTGCCTTCGACCAACTCGGCCACCTCTCCAGACTTTGGAATGGTTGTAATTATAGGGAAAATATTGGCATTAGTCAAGGATACTTTTGTCTTTTTTTGCTAATAGATTATATGGGAAGCCTACTTATCCACCTATTTCGTGGCTGTAAATTCGTTTTTGCTGTATAATACAAAAACTAACTACTAACATGCCCTTATTTAGTCGAAAAGAGAAGAAAAGAGTGTTAATCGTGGAGGATGACGCTCTGCTCGCGAAAGTGTTGGTTGAAAAATTTTTGAGTTCCGGATTTGATGTTTTGAATGTCATGAACGGCCTCGAAGTTCTGAAAGAAACGGAGCAATACGAGCCGGCGGTTATTTTATTGGATCTGATTTTGCCAGGCCTCGACGGTTTTGGCGTGTTGAAATTACTTAAAGGTAATAATACGACGAAGGAAATTCCGGTTGTAATAATGTCAAACCTCGGCGAGGAGTCGGATGTGCGTTCGGCTCGCGCGCTCGGAGCGGTGGATTATTTTATTAAAGCGAACATGTCGATGGAAAAATTAGTAAATTTTGTAAAGAAGAATTATTAATTTGCAATGAACAGCTTTCTATGGATGCGAAAGTTAAAATCGACAAAACACTTTTGATTGTTGAAGACGATGAATTACTGCTCCGGGCTCTGTATATAAATTTTCATAGTAGCGGATATGTGATAGCGACAGCGGAAGATGGCGATACGGCTTTCAAGATGGCACTCAGATTAAAGCCAGACGCGATACTACTTGATCTGCTCCTACCCAAGGTGAATGGCTTCGATTTCCTGAAAAATATTAAGGCTGATCCGGCCACAAAATCTATTCCGGTCATCGTCCTGTCGAATCTGGGTGATCAGGAGAATATCGATAAGGCCAAGGCGCTTGGCGCGACTGATTACTTTGTTAAATCAAATACCAGCCTGGACGGACTCAAAAAAATCATTGACAAGTTATTAAAATAAATCACTGGCTCCTCCCCCTTTCCAAGGGGGAGTTAGAGGGGGTTTGCCCTCCATTGTGCACGCGTGACGAACGGTTCGAGTCGCAAAGGAAGGCAAACCCCACCTAGCCTCCCCTTGGAAAGGGAAGGGAGCGAAAAATAAAATTATACCATGAAGGAGAGATGGTTAAATTGGATTCTGTTGCTGACAAACAGGATCTATACAAAAAAACAGTTTGTTTTGACCAGAGTAGGGTGGAGGGTAGGGC
>JBBTSL010000056.1:0-3141 GCA_038064745.1 Patescibacteria group bacterium
CTCAATTCCAAGGCGCTTCTGCCACTGCCGGAGAAGTGGCACGGCCTCACCGACCAGGAACAACGATACCGCAAACGCTATCTTGATCTGCTCTCAAACGACGAATCAATGCGGATTGCGAAAATGCGCAGCGTGCTAGTCCGTGAAATACGGAATTATTTCGACGAGCATGGATTTTTCGAAGTTGAGACGCCGGTTCTTCAGACCCTCTATGGCGGCGCCTTGGCGAAGCCATTTGTAACTCATCATAACGCCCTTGATCTGAGGCTTTACCTCCGTATCGCGCCGGAATTATATCTGAAGCGTCTGATTGTTGGCGGATTCGAGAAAGTTTACGAGATTGCCAAATGCTTCCGCAATGAGGGTGTAGATCAAAATCATAATCCGGAATTTACTCAGATCGAATTTTATTGGGCCTACGCCGACTACAGCATGCTGATGGACCTGGTTGAGGATCTACTGCCGAAATTAATCTCCAAATCAGGACTTAGTTTAAAATTCAAAACATCAGAAGGCGAAGTTGATTTTACCCCGCCGTATCCGCGTGTAACAATGCGGGAATTAATCAAAAAGTATGCCAAAATTGATATCGAAGATTTCCCGGACCAAAAATCAATCTATGAAAAAGCGCAAGAGTTGAAGATTGAGGGCATTGATAAAAATACCGGCCGCGGTAAATTGATTGATGATATTTACAAGAAATTTGCGCGCCCCTTTATCGTTAATCCGATTTTTGTTATCGACCATCCGGTAGAGCTATCACCCCAAGCCAAGCGCAAGCCAGATTCGCCAGCGTATGTCGAGCGTTTTCAGCTATTGTGCGTCGGCGGCAATGAGCTCTGCAACTCGTTCTCAGAATTAAACGATCCGCTTGATCAGGAGTCTAGATTCAAGGAGCAGGCGCTCCTGGGTAAGGCCGGAGATGATGAGTCTATGCCGTATGATGAAGATTATGTGGAGGCGCTTATGCATGGCATGCCGCCCACTGCCGGGCTCGGCATGGGGATCGATCGACTGGTAAAATTATTGGTTAACGCGGACAATCTGAAAGAGGTAATTTTATTTCCAACTCTCAGGCCTGAGAAATAGAATCATATGAAGAAGGTAATGGTGTTTGGAACATTTGATATATTGCATCCCGGCCACGAATTTTTACTGAGGGAAGCTGGAAGGCTTGGAGATAATTTAGTGGTCTTGGTCGCGCGAGACAAGACTGTGCATGAAGTCAAAAGGCACCAACCAAAAAATAATGAAAAAACCAGAGTAAAAAACATTGAGAAATTGATGCTTGCCGATAAGGTTATCCTTGGCAGGGAAGGGGAGGATAAATACGCCGTCATACATGAAGAAGAACCGGATATTATCGCGCTCGGCTATGATCAAAAGTTTTTTATTGAAAATCTTAAAAAAGTATTTCCCGATGTTACAATCGTACGAATTAAATCGTTTAAGCCGGATATTTATCACAGCTCGCTACTAGACACTACGTCTGGCAATTAAGAATAATTTCACCAAATTTATGCTAGATATTAAATTTATCAGAGAAAATAGCGAACTGGTTAAAAAAAATAATTTGACCAGGAATGTCAAGGTTGATGTTGATGAACTTTTGAAAAATGACAGCTTGTTTATCAAATATTCTGGAGAACGCGATCTGCTTCGCGCGGGATTAAACGCCGGCTCAAAAACAAAACCAACGCCGGAACAAATCAAAAATAACCGAAAAATCGGTGAGGAAATCAGAACACTCGAGGTGAAAACCGAAGAAGCAAAAAATAAACGCTACGAATTGCTGATAAAAATCCCCAACATTAATGACCCCACGACGCCCATCGGCAAGGACGACGGCGAAAATAAAGTTGTGAGAACTAACGGCGATATGCCTGTATTTGAATTTCCGGTGAAGGAACATTTTGACGTTGAACATGCAAAAGAGGGGATAGACATGGAAAGAGGGGCGAAGACCTCCGGCTCCAGATTTTATTATCTGAAGGGAAAAATGGCGGTCCTCGAGCGAGCCATCATGCAATACGCGGTGGACTTCATGACAAATAAGGGATTTGAGCTTGTCCTTCCGCCGATTTTAGTGAAAGAATCGGCGATGTACGGCACCGGATTTTTCCCGGCCGATAAGAACGAAGTCTATTCTGTGAACCCCGGCGATGACAACCTGTTCCTGATTGGCACCTCCGAGGTACCAATGATTTTTATGCATTCCGACGAAGTTCTTGATGAATCGTTTTTGCCGAAGAAATATGTTGCCATCACGCCTTGCTTCAGGCGAGAATCGGGAAGTTATGGAAAGGATACCAAAGGATTATTCCGCGTCCACCAATTTTATAAAGTTGAAATGGTTGTTTTCTCAACTCCGGATCAGTCGCCGACTTTGCACGATGAACTTCTAAAAATTGAGGAAGAGTTTATTTCTTCGCTCGGTCTTCACTACCAGGTTGTGAATGTCTGCTCCGGCGACCTGGGATTCCCGGCTGCGAAAAAATTCGACTGTGAAGGATGGTTCCCGGGGCAGGGGAGATATCGAGAGCTTACCTCCACCAGCAACACTACCGACTACCAAGCAAGACGCAGCAATATCAAATTCAAACAGAAGGACGGCAAGCGACTGTTTGCCCACACTCTAAACGGCACAGTTTCAAGCGATCGTCCACTCCTCGCAATTATCGAAAATAATCAGCAGTCGGACGGAACGGTAGTAATTCCAAAGGTTCTTCAAAAATACACTAACTTCGATAAACTTTAACAACCACAGTGGGGTGACAATGTTCAACTAGATCCACTTCTGGGCGGAATTGTGATATAATAGAGTCTGGTAGCGTTAATAAATTACGATGCGGAATTATAGCACCGGACATAATCATCGCGAACAAATGCCAACAAGAAATCGCTGGCAATTTTTGCGTAAGACAAAAGTTTCACGTCGAAGATATAGGCATCATGAAGAAGCCGCCGCCCTACGGCTAAATAATCCGTTTAAGATCAAAAAAGTCGCGGGCCGGCTAAGAAGGATCACAGCTTCGTTTCTCCCTATTATCATAATCTCCTGGGTGGGCCTGCTTTTATATTTACCGTATTTTCAAATCAATCGAGTATCATACTCTGGCCTGAAGGTTATCAAAGCCTCTG
>JBBTSL010000057.1:0-2065 GCA_038064745.1 Patescibacteria group bacterium
TACCCTTTTGATTGTTTCAAATGTATTTTCTGACATAGATTCGATGCCGCTTATTAAACCGTCGTTATCTCCTTCTCCTTCGCCTCACCCACTTTCTTCACCTCGTCATTCGTCTCCTTCACCAACTTCTCGAGATCTTCCTGCAATCGAAATTTATCATCCTCGGAAATTGATTTGGCTTTTTCTTCGGCGTTAATCAGTTCACGGACATCTTCTCTGATTTTACGAACAGCAATCTTCGCGTGTTCCAGTTTCTGGTGCAGAATTTTCGTAAGCTCGGTGCGGCGCTCAGAGGTAAGCTCCGGCAGACATAGTCGAATCAATTTGCCGTCATTCACCGGATTGATGCCGAGTCCGGAGTCGCGCACGCCCTTCTCCACCGCTGCGAGGAGACTCTTGTCCCACGGTTCGATGGTAAGCGTCTTCGGATCAGCAACCATAATAGTGCCGACCGCCCTCAGCGGCTGGATCGCGCCATAAGCCTCGACCGTGATACTGTCCACCATCGCCGAGGTTGCCCGACCGGTGCGAAGCTGAGCGATGTCAGTCTTCAGAAATTCGACCGCGTGTTTGAAATCCGCCTTGAAATCTTGAATTTGCATATAATTAATCTTACTGCGCGAGGGTGAAGCCCAGGAACAGCACCTTCGGATCATCAGGATAAATTAACAGATTAACCGGGATAGCGCCGGTCGGCAATTTACGATTGAACCAGGTCGCTCCGCCATCGACGGATTTATATAATTTCGAGCTGGATGTTTTTGGCGGTGGCGAGAAACTTAAACTATCCGCTGCCGACGTCCCACTGATAATAGTGCCGGTATAAAATAATTCTTGAGTATTTTTAGGATTCAAGGCAAAGTTGTAGATGTCTACCGTCCCGGGGGCAGTTACTAATTTCAAATCCCGCCAGGTTTTGCCCGCATCGAGAGTGTGGAAAATTCCGTACTTGCTCAGCCAATATAGACTGTTCTTCTTGGTCGAGTCCAGGATCAGCCGATAGAATGTCAGCCCCGAACTGAAATTTCTGAGCTCGCCGGCGGCATCCTCCCAAGTTTGCCCGTTATCATTGGAGATTAGGAGGCCAGTGGAAGCCTTCGCGATATAGAAGCGCCCGGGTACCTGGGGATCAGCAACTAACTCACGCAATGTTCCTCCGGTCGAGGTGGTGGCGCGCCAACTACTGCCGGCATTATTACTCTGCAGGATCGTGCCATCCTCGAGGCCCGCGAAAATATTGCCCTTATTAAAATAATCCAGCGCGATCGCGGCGATACGACTGCCGCTCTGACTCAGATATACCGTACTCCAACTGCGGCTGCAATCGCTGGTTTTGAAAATGTTGTTTCCATCCGTAGCGTAGATCACACATTTGTTGGCGGGGTCAACGCTGAGGCTATAAATAAACTTACCCTGCAAGGCCGGCACGCTACGCCAGCTGTCTCCCCGATCATAGCTGTAATACAATCCCTGCCCGCGCGTGGCGAGATACAGCGCGCTCGTATCCGACGGATCAGTAAAAATTCGATACACGCTCACGCCAGAGAGACTCTTCACTCCCGCCGCCGTCGGGAGAGCATTGGTCTGGACCCACGTCTCGCCCTTGTCTGCTGAACGAAAAACTCCAAGCGTGACCGCAGCCTTACCGCCGCCAAAATCAATACAACCAGCTCCGACGAGGAGAAGTGAGGCCGCCAGTCCGAAAATTATTTTACGCATATTTAAGTTTTGTTAATGAATGCTTATTTATCAAATTTTTAACAAGGCTTCCTCAATCGCGAGCCGCGGATGAACGTTCTGGTGCAATAATTTCTTGACCCGCTGGAAACTGTCGATAATTCCGACCAATTCTTCGCTGGAATAATTTACGCCCGCCGCCAGGCTCGGCTCACTGACAAATCTCGATGCGCCATTTCGGAATAGCAGCCCATCGCGAAACCAGGAAATCCAGCTGTCCAGGATTTCTTGCCACTCAGTGCGTCCGCGCTCGCCGTCTTCCTTCGAGCCGTATAATTTCTCAATCAATTGAATTTTTTTATAAAATGGCGCGCCGACCAGCTTCTGA
>JBBTSL010000058.1:0-4134 GCA_038064745.1 Patescibacteria group bacterium
GGCGAGGGTTCAACGTCCCTCTCTGCCTCCACAGAGGAGAGAGCCGGAGAGAGGTAGTTCACTCGTTGAGCCGGAGAAAGGATTTTTCTCTTTCTCAATTTTTCTTTCCTTTTTTTTCACTCCCTCCCCTAGAAGCGGGAGGGGCAGGAGAGGGGTTTCGTCGGACGGTTCGAAATAAACGCAAAAACCCCCTTCCTCGCCTTCCCCCTTGTAGGAGGAAGGGAAATTGACGATAAAAAAATCTTCGTTCGTTGGCCCAGTTGTTGACCCTTCACAAATGCTCGGAGGCCAATTGGCGACCGTTACCAACATTGTCCTCCGAGCGTTTGTCGAGTGAGAGTTACTTCCCGACGAACGAAGATTTTTTTCAATGCTCCTTATTTGATTTGAAAAAAATCGCGAGTGAGTCGTTGGAAGTTACCGAACGAGACAACTAGCTCGGCGGTTTTGGTTACTTTTGACGCCAAAAGTGACCGAGCCGGCGCGGAGCCGGATTTGTTTTTGTGTTTTACGAATAAAGCGTAATTCTAGCCATGAAATGCTTATCCCCATTTTTATTGTTGGTACTTATATTTTGTGCTATAATATCCCCATGCTCACAGCATAAATTATTCTTGTTTCCATGTTGAATAGATTTTTTGAAAAACTTGTCAATTCATGGAAAGTAACTAAACGTAGTCGGAAGATTTTCCTGGCGATCTTTTTTCTATTCTCCATTTTCTTTATTCTTCAGCCGCTGATTTCATTCGCTCAGGCTACCCCCACCACTCCTCCGAATCCCGGCCCGGTTCAGGTGGCATTTGTTCCAAATTTTGTTTTTGATTTATTGGCTAGGATGATGTTGGCGTTGACGCGTCTTGCGCTCTCGCTGATGTTATTTGTAATTACTTTTATAGTCCAGGTCGCCAGCTACAACGGCTACCTGAGTTCTGACGCCGTCAATGTCGGCTGGGTGATGGTGAGGGACCTCACCAACATGGTCTTCGTGGTGGCCCTCCTCATCATCGCCTTCGGCACTATCCTCGGCATCGAGCATTACGAGTGGAAGCACATGCTATTCAAACTTGTCGCCGCGGCCGTGCTGGTAAATTTCAGCCGTATTATCTGCGGCGTGATTATCGATATAGCTCAGGTGGTGATGATGACATTTGTAAACGGTATTGCCGCCACGGTCGGTGGTAATTTTATACGCGCTTTTAGCTTGGATTCGATACGAAGTTTTAGTAATACCAATGCGGTCGTGATTAATTCCGAGGGCGTCTATCTCGCGGCGATGGCGTCGCTGTTTATCGCCGTTACCGTCCTCGTCACCAGCGGAATACTACTCGGCATGCTAGTCGCGCGCGTGATCGTGCTCTGGGTACTCATCGTCCTCTCGCCGATCGCTTTCGTGCTCGGTGTCCTTGACCAGACGAAGTCGTACGCCAGCGAGTGGTGGAGTCAATTTGGCAAGAATGTCGTGACTGGTCCGGTGCTCGTTTTCTTTCTTTGGCTGACGTTGGTGACGGTCGGCAATGGTACGGTTAGTACGGAATTTGCGACTACCGGGCCATCCGGTGCAAATGGCGGCGATGCGTTTGCTGAGAATGCGTCCGGGATCGGTAAAGCGATGCAGTGGGACAAACTTGTCAACTTCGTCATCGCCATCGGCATGCTCCTCGTCGGCGTCAAAGTCACCCAGCAACTCGGCGGCATGGGCGCGGAATTCGCGGGCAAGGGTGTGGAGATTGGGAAGAAGGCGGTGATGTCTTTCAGTGGGGCAAACTATGCTAAACGATTTGGTGAACGGCAGTATAGGCATGCGAAAGCATGGACGGTTTTGGGTTTGGCGAAGGTTTCAGGTTTTAGAGATAAATATTCTGGAAAATTAGAAAAGAAAGCCGGGGAGGTAAAAGGTCCGCTAGGAGTAATAGCGAAATTGGGGGCAAAAGGTGTGACTACCTTTGCAGAATCAACGGCGCGAAAGGAGAAGAGGATTGGTTATATTGAGGAAGCGGTAAAATCGACGCAGGAGATCGGAAGCAAGGAGATGGGTCTTAGCAAATCACTTGCAGGTAAGGCAAGATTATCATCCACGGCTGAGCTGGCGAATGTATCTGAGGAAAAAGAGGTTGATAAACAGCGCAAAATTTATGAGAAGCGGGCGGAATTATATCGTGCTCGCGGTGAGGATGAAACGGCGGAGGTTTTTGAGCGAAGGGCTAGCTCGATAGTTTTTGAAAAACAACGAGAGAATACTAAGACCCTTACCCCGGATGAATTATTGGCCAGAATTTCGCAATATGCGGCCGATCTAAACACGGCGGTAAAGGGTGGTGATAAAGAAGCTGTAGATAAAATGCGCCAGAAATTATTTGTAGCATCGAGTTCGGCGATGGTTTCCGAGCCGTGGGTTGGAAAGGCAGCGGATCTTAATATAGCCAAAGCAATCGGACTTACCCCTAGTCAGAGGCAAGGGATGACCGATCAACAGCTTAGACTGTCGCTAGATACCGGCAGGATAGTTCAGAGTCCGGCGGATGTTGCGGTCGCAGCGGGAGAGCTGGAGAGAAGTTTGTCCGGAGGTATCGAGGATCGAGATCAGGCTCGCGTGAAATCGCAGTCGTATTTTCGTGATCGTGAAATTGCTCGGAAAAATGGCGGTCTCGCATATTTGAGGCGTGATGTGGCCGCCACGGTATCGAACGTTGCTGTGAAGGGAAAATTATTATATGGAGCGTATAGCAATCCAGACGAGGTCGCTCAGCGGGACGATACAAACAAGGAGTTTAAAGCATGGTCGGAAAAGATTGATATTGGCAATGCGCCATATGCGCCGATATCCCTGCGGGGCCGAAACGACGATGGAAATATTATTGCCGGCGCGGAAAGTGTTTGCAGAGAGGAATATGATTATTTATTAAGTAATTTAGGAAAGCTGAATGGCAGTCAATATAGTCGGGTTAAAAAAATTGTTGCCGATTTAAAAAATGCGGATAATTCATTTAAAAATCAATTAATTTCTGATTTGAAAGGTGTTCGCGGTTCGGATGGTAAATTTATAGATAAGCTAAGTGCTGATTTAGGAGTTACTGGAAATTTCCCACCTTCACCAGGTAACCCACCTTCACCAGGTAACCCACCTATTAGTGATGAAGATGCCTTTAAAGCTTTAAATAAGAAAGTACAAGCTGAAAACGTGGCTAGGAAGAAGACGAAAGCTGCTGGCCAGACATCGCCGGCGCCTAAGCCAACCACGCCAGCCAGTGGCGCTTCCGCTCCTGCTTCTTCTGGCAGCTCCGGTGGTGGCGGATCGGGCGGCCCAAGCATAGCTCCGGCCTCCGCATCTTCTGGGCCAATAGTGACGGCGCGTCGCCAGCCGGCCTCTGCGTCGAAGGCCGAGGCAGGGCCGACGACTGATGTGGTAGGCTCGATAAGAAAGCGAGAGGAAAATAGTAAATTGGCGGCTAGTATTTCGGAGCAAATTAGCGCGCGGCTGAAAACTGGCGCGCCGGGTGATTTAACGCCGCACCTTTTGAAATTGGAGGCTGCGATTAATAATTTAGCGAAATCCGTTAAGGATGTCGGGTCTGGTTTTAGTTCAAATGAGAAGAAACAGCTTCGAAATGTTTTTGTTGAAATTCGCCAAAAAGATCCACGAATGTATCATGATTTCAGGGATCGGAACCGTGAGGTTGTAGACGCGATTGAGAGCACCCGTGAGGACGAAGAGGATGATGATGAGCTAAGGTAAAATATAGGTATAGTAATACATAGGGTATGTCACAATTTGATTTTACAGTTTTAGATGGAGGCCAAGTGGAAAAAATGGACAATATTTTTTTTGATTCCATATATAATACATCCAAAGCGACCGAGGCTAGGATTGAATTGGCCAATTATTTTGATAAACACCCGGAAAATGCCCTGAAATTTCGCAATTCATATTGGCGTTGGTTTGTACTGCTATGTTGGGCGGGATTCTATAAGTTGAGCTCTGATGAATTAATCACGGTTATAAATAGACAGATACCCGTGGCTATTTTATTGGATATTGATGTTCTTCGAAAATTGTTGTCTTATTTTAGATTGAATAATTCCGAGGACGATGTTGTAAGTTTTTTCAAGAGGGTAAAATTGGCCGTATTTGAGTCA
>JBBTSL010000059.1:0-3615 GCA_038064745.1 Patescibacteria group bacterium
GATAAAGTTGCGAAGCTACTCGGGCTCCCCTATCCTGGCGGACCACAAATTTCGAGTGAGGTCTTCGCGAGATCCATGAGGTAATCAATGCGTTCCAGGAATTTCTGTTTGTCGCCTTTGTACATCGCGCCGATACGAGCAGTCGCGACTGTTACAACGCCGATTGAGCCGGTCATCTCAGCGGAGCCAAACAGGCCGCCGCCGCGCTTTCGGAGCTCCTTCAGATCGAGCTGGAGACGGCAACACATCGAGCGTACGTCGCCTGGATTCAGGTCAGAATTGATGAAATTTTGGAAATATGGGGTGCCGTATTTGGCAGTCATCGCGAAAAGCGGCAGGTTCTTGGGATCGTTCCAATCAAAATCTTTGGTAATGTTATAGGTCGGAATTGGGAAAGTGAAGGTCCTGCCTTTGGAGTCGCCGTTGGTCATAACTTCGATGAAGGCGCGGTTGATGATGTCCATTTCTTTTTGTAATTCTTTGAAAGTGTATTCAAATGGTTTGCCGCCGAGCAGCAGTCGCTTCTCGGCCAGATCAGAAGGAACGTTCCAGTCGAGCGTAATATTGGTAAATGGAGTTTGTGTGCCCCAGCGTGACGGGATGTTCAGATTGAAGACGAACGATTGCATGTTCTGGTAGACGTAGCCATAGACACGTTTTGCGACGTAATCTTCTTTGGCCGCCTCGGTATCGAATTTCATGCCGCTGTTTTGCATTTCTTCGCGAGTTTTGAGTTCGTATTTTTTTACGAACGGGGCAAGGTAGGTGTCGAAGCTTGAGAATGCCTGAGCGCCGGCCCATTCGTTCTGGAGGGTGCCGAGAAAGTTTACCATTTGGGCGACAGCGGAGGAGAGGTGCTTCGGCGGGCCGGATTCGATCTTGCCGGGGACGCCGTTGAAGCCCTCTTCGAGCAGAGCGCGAAGACTCCAGCCGGCGCAATAGCCGGAGAACATGTCGAGATCGTGAATATGCACGTCGGCATTGCGGTGGGCATCGCCGATATACTTCGGATAGACATGCGAGAGCCAGTAATTGGCGGTCACTTTGCCGGCGGTATTCAGAATCATGCCTCCCAGCGAGTAACCTTGGTTGGAGTTGGCATTAACGCGCCAATCAAGCTGATTTAGGTATTCAGAAATGGTCTTTTCTACCTCGACGACGACGTCTTTCTCATCGCGCACCTCAGACCGCTTGGCGCGGTAGAGGATATAGGCCTTTGCGGCATCGCTGTAGTCGTAATTTATCAATTTTTTTTCCACCATGTCCTGCACATTCTCAACATGCGGGATGGTTTCAGGGAAATTTTTCTCAAGCTCAGCGATGACGTCGCCGGCAATCACCGCGGCCGCCGCCGAGTCTGGTTTACCGACAACAGCGAACGCTTTTAGGATTGCATCTTCGATTTTTGCTTTGTTAAAATCTATCACGGCACCGTTTCTTTTTTGAATCTTGTAAATCGGCATAAAATTTTTTGAAAAAATTGTTCCTATATAAATTGTATCGCTAATTGTAGTCCTAGACAATGTTATGGTCAAGGAGATTTTTTGAAATTTATAATGGCTTAACTCTGCAGAATGCCGAGGGTCATAAATAGTTATCCACAGGCAAGGGATATTTTGACAGTTTAGTAGTTTAAAAAAATTTGAAACACTACCGGTAGTGTTTCATGCGATGCAAAATGCAAATATAAAGTCAAATGATTTTTTGAAGAAAAAGTGGATAACTTTTTTAAAAACAAAGCCCCGCATCGCGCGGGGCCACTTCTGCTCCTTTTTTGTTTTTTTGTTACTTTGGCACCTCGGTGTTTCCACCCTTCACCATCTCTTCGCACCAGGTGATCAGCCCAGGGGTCCAGAATTCCTGCTTTAGGCCTGGTAGTACTTGCGAGAGAGCGTCGAGTTTGGGTTTGGTGTTCATGAACACCTGCGCGAGGCAATCTCGATTGCCCATCGTTACGCGCTGTTCGATCGCATAGAGGAGGTAATCGAGGTTCTCGATTGCTTGGAACGAGAGTACCTCGTACCGTTTCTCTTCCGCGAGCTGGTCCATGATTGCCTGTGCTTCAGGCGGGAAATTGGCGGGGCGCTTCGGGACGAACTGCAGAAGAAACGCTTTGTGATAGAGATCAAATCTCTTGAGACCGCCAAAGCGGATCACAAATGCTAGGTATTCGCGCAGGTCTTCGGCGTCAGACTTGTTCGAGAGCAAGATGTCTCGCTTTAGTTCGGCCTCACCATGATCATGGAAGGTGACGGCGCGCAGGAGGAGCTTCGGCTCAAGCTTCAGATACAGATGAAGGTCGAGCTGATCGATGAAGTTCATCGTGAACACGACCAGCGAGTAGCTGTGCTGAAGATCGTCTTGGCGACGCGTGTGCTGTAGTTCATGGTAAGGCCCCCATCGCACTACTTCCGGCATCATCGTTTGGCCACTCAGCCAAACATCGAAAAGAGGTCGCAATGTTTCGGGGAGTGGAAGCGCAGACTCGTGAATCGGATAAAACGACATGGTCGCTCCGTTGTGAGAGGTGGATTGGATTTATTACTGGCACGATTCTATCACACGATCTGCTTGTCGGCCCGACCGCTTCGGAAATATTTTTGAAGCCATCACGCTCCAGAAGTTTGGTAAGTCCGTTATTAATTTTTCTGACGATCAATGGTCCGCCGTAAATAAAGCCGGTAAAGATTTGAATTGCAGAGGCTCCAAGCTTAATTTTGCGGTAGGCGTCCTCGGCCGTGAAAACTCCGCCGACGCCGATTATTTTCAGTCGGCCCTGGCTTTGTTGGTAGATTTGTTTTATTACCGCGTCGCTCTGGCGCTGAAGCATCTGGCCGGAAATTCCGCCCGGATGGCTGAGCTCCACAGCGCTGCTTCGGAACGGTAGGGCATCACGGAATTTGATGAGGTTGGTGGCGATGATGCCGGTGATATTGTGCTCCAGGCAGGTGGCGACAATTGTTGCGAGTTCCTCCGGGTTATAGTCGGGGCCAATTTTGAGAAAAATATCTTTATTGATATGGTGCTTCTTCAGGGTGCTGGCAATAATGCCGATCAGTTCTTCAACAAAATAGACTTGTGAAAATGAACTACAGGAAGCAACGCTCGGACAGCCGAGATTTAGGGTTATGTAGTCGCAAAATTTGTGGACCTCGAGCAGGGATTGAATATAATTTTCTGATGCTTTCTCTACTGTCGTGCCGTTGGTCGGAGTGATACTCACGCCGTAGGGGATGGGATGAGAGGGTAATTTTGACATGGCGTCTGCCAGGTACGCGGCGCCCTTGTTCTCAAGCCCGTAGAAGACGATTAGGCCCTTATCTTTCGGAATACGCCAGAGTCTTGGGCGCGGGTTGCCGCCCTGAGCCGCATATGATACGGAGCCGAATTCCGCGAAACTAAAGCCGAGCATAGCATATGCGAGCGGCGCCTCAAATTCGCGATCAAAGCCCGCGGCGAGACCGACAGGACTGCCAAGCTCGAGGCTACCGAGTTTCGTAATAAGGCGCGGATCGTCCGAAGCGAGGAATTTATGGAGTATATTATATATGGGTTTTTGGAGACTCACTATTCTCAGCGCCTTCACTACCCAGTGGTGGATGTTTTCTGGGTCGG
>JBBTSL010000060.1:0-1653 GCA_038064745.1 Patescibacteria group bacterium
GGATTTCCAAGTCCGACGATAAGTTTCATAGGAAAATTATTGTGGAGTATAGGTATGATGTTTTAGTTTGCTGAGTTTCATGACGATCGGCGCGGCGAAAAATCCGAACTCTTCGCGCAGACGATTGCTGACGTAATGAACGTAGGAAATATGCACGGAGGTGTTTGATTTGATGATGAGTTCGAACATCGGTGGGTTGAAGCCAAGCTGATTGATGGCGAGAATCTTCGGATGTCTGACACCGCGGTCTTTGGTAGGCAGGCGGCGGCGAGTGATGCGCTTCAGGAAATCTTTGAGCGTCTCCTCCGGTACTACAATTTGACGTCCTTCCCAAGCTTGCTTGATCAGCGGGAAAATTTGGTGGACGCGATAGCCGGTCTTCGCACTTATGAAAACAATCGGCGCGAAATCGAGATGAGGGAATGAGCCGTAGATGTCTTTCTTTTTTTCATTTCGGAATTCATCGGAATTATCCTCAGCCATATCCCATTTGTTGATCACGATGATGACGCTGCGGGTGTGTTCGCGCAGGAGCCCGGCCAGCTGCTGGTCCTGGTCGGCGATTGGTTCGGTGGAATCCAGCACAAGCAGGACGATGTCGCTTTTGTTGATGGTAGCGATACTTTTCTGGATGCCGATTCGCTCTAGTTCGCCGCTGACTTTCGCTTTACGCCTGATACCGGCGGTATCGATAAACTGGATCAGACTACCATCGACTTCGACGAGGGTGTCGTGTGGTTCACGGGTGGTGTGCGCGAGCGGATTTACGATTACTCTTTCCTCGCCGATTAATTTATTAAAAAGTGAAGATTTACCGACGTTTGGGCGGCCCATAATCGAGACCTTGAGCGGCTTGTCCTCCGCATAATCTTTTGGTCGGCGCTTCTGTTTGCCAAGTTGTTTGTAAATTAGGTCGAGCAGGTCACCAAGGTTGGCGCCGCTGGTCGCTGAGATTGGTAGGGGAACGCCGAGCCCGAGCCTTCGCCACATGCCTTCGTGGACGCGTGAATGTAGATTGATGCCGTCGGCTTTGTTGGCGACGAGTAGGACCGGTTTGTCGCTCGCTTTGGCGCGCAGACGTTTCGCCAGCTCAATTTCCTGCGGGAGCAGGCCGCTCTGGATGTCGGTAACGAAAACAATAACGTCGGCTTCCTTGATGGCAATCTCGGTCTGATGGATAATGTCTTCCTCGAGCGGCACCTCTTCAGAAAAAGTTAAGCCGCCGGTATCGACCAGTCGGAATTGCTTGCCGCGCCAGAGAGCGACTGCGATATTACGAGTCCTGGTCGTGCCTGCGATCGGGGACACAATAGCGAGATTTTGCTCGATTAATTTATTGAAAAGCGAGGATTTACCAACATTGACTCGCCCGACTAAAGCGACGACTGGCAGATCGTGATCGATAATTTTCGTATTTGTGGCCATATTATTCTTTGGTATCAGTTCCTAGAATTATTAAAATATCGGCATCAGTATTATATTTCATCCCGGTTTCGTCCTCGGGTGTGGTGGTGTTATTGTACGTTTCGCTCAGCCAATTTGGCAGGGTCCTGGTACTGGCTGCCCCCAGCAATCGTGATAGTTTGGCGGTGGAGGAAACAGTCACTTTATCGCTCAGAAGGTAAATTACACTATGCTCAATCGGTCGAATCA
>JBBTSL010000061.1:0-11871 GCA_038064745.1 Patescibacteria group bacterium
TACCCAAAAATTTAATTTTGTCTAGGGGTGGGGGGTGTGGAGCGGGTACGGGGAATCGAACCCCTGTCCTCAGCTTGGAAAGCTGTCATAATACCATTATACTATACCCGCGTATTGAAGTTCTGAATATCGAAAATTATAGGTTATTTCTGGTTATTCGTCAACCTGCCGGCCGGCCGGCAGGCCTGCCTATCGGCAGGCAGGGATTTTTGATACTATATACATACATCATATGGCCACATTCCCCATTATTAGCAACGGGCATTTTAATTTCCGGAGATGGTATCTGCTGTTTTTTATTTCCGCTACCATTTTATTTCTGGTAATTTTCCCGAAAATTTTTTCTCGACAGCAGACAAGCTTGTTTATCGGCTTTTTTATTTTACTATATCTTGCGGTATATTTCTTATTTGTAAATCACCGAGAAAGTTTTGAAATTCATGCCGACCGGATCGAGACCAGGGAAAATGGCCGACTGACTCACCGCTTCGGTAAAAATAATTTGGCGGCCGTAAGATTTCGACTTTTGCATCCGTCAGTTTTCATGACCCAGAAGGTAAGGAGATATTATACGCAACATTTCATTCAGTATGTTGATAAGCAGGAAATTTACGAATTTGAAGTGCGGGAGCGCGATATGCAGTCGATAATAAAACACCTCCAGTCGTTTAATTATAAACTTACAGATCTGGCAGAAGCAATGGATTATTTTCAGGAGGACCCGTTTTATAAATATGCAATAAAAATCATCGGTACGATTGGGTTGCTATTGGGCGTGGTAATTTTGGGCGCTTACTGGTATTTTTGAGGTTGTGTATGATATAGTAGCGACTCGAAGGAGTAATATTTTTTATGCACAATCTAAGCGAGTTAAGCAAGACCGTCCGATATTTAATTCTGAAATCCACCACGGCCGCCGGGTCCGGGCACCCGTCATCATCGCTCTCGGCCACCGACCTGATGGTCAATTTATTTTTTTCCGCCAAGGGCGGATCCGCCTCTGGCGGAGGGGGTTCATTTTTTCATGCCAATCTTGATCAGCCGGAATTTCAAAATAATGATCGTCTGATTTTTTCCAAGGGTCACGCCGCGCCGTTACTCTATAGTTTGTATTCGGTAGCAGGTAAAATTTCTGAAGATGAGCTACTTCAACTCAGAAAGTTCGACAGTCCGCTTGAGGGGCATCCGACTCTGCGTTTCCCATATACCGAAGCGGCCACTGGCTCTCTCGGGCAGGGCCTCGGCGTCGGATTTGGGATGGCGCTAAGCGCCAAGTATATTGATAAACTTCCCTATCGTACTTATGTGCTGATGGGCGACAGTGAGATGGCCGAGGGCGCAGTCTGGGAGACTATTCAGCTGGCGGCTCATTATAAAACCAATAATCTCATCGGCATCATCGATGTGAATGGCCTCGGTCAGAGAGGCGAGACTTTGTATGGCCGCGATACCAAATCATTTGAGCAAAAATTAAATTCGTTTGGCTGGAACACGATTGTAGTCGACGGCCACGATCATGATGAAATTTCCAAAGCGTTTGCAAAAGCAACCAAAGAACGCACTCGGCCAACCATGATTATCGCGAAGACCGTGAAAGGCAAGGGAGTAAAGTTTATCGAGAATAAAAACGGCTGGCACGGTAGGGCCTTGTCCAGAGAGGAGTGCGAGCGGGCCATCAAGGGGCTCGGCAAAGTTGATATAAATTTGAAAGGTGTGGTCGCGGCGCCGGCGCAGAAATCCGCCGCCAATCTCCATAGTCCAATCGCGCAGATTAATTGTCGCTATGAAGTCGGTGATAAAATTGCCACGCGTTTTGCGTATGGTGAAGCCTTGAAAGCAATCTTTCCCGAGCACCAGAATATGGTCGTGCTGGACGCGGAGACCAGTAATTCAACCTATGCCGAGTTATTCAAAGTCGCGTATCCAAAAAGATTTTTTGAAATGTTTATCGCCGAGCAGAATATGGTAAGCGCCGCTTTGGGATTTTCGCGTCGTGGCAAATTGCCGTTTGTCTCAACTTTCGCGGCGTTCTTCACGAGAGCGGCCGATCAGATTCGGATGAGTCAATATTCAAATTCCAGTATTAAGTTTGTCGGTTCGCACTGCGGTGTGTCGATCGGTGAAGATGGCGCCTCGCAGATGGGGCTTGAGGATATTGCTTTATTCCGCTCCGCAAACTGCGTCGTCCTATATCCATCAGACGCGACCTCGACAAATCGTCTGGTAGCGGCGGCGGCCAATCATGAGGGCAATGTTTATCTTCGCACGACACGGGAGAAAACTCCGGTCCTGTATAAAGAAGGAGAGCAGTTTCCCATCGGCGGGAGCAAAACTATTCGAAAAAGCGCAGAGGATAAAGCGACTGTGGTAGCGGCCGGCATTACACTTCACGAAGCATTGAAAGCCCATGATATTTTATTGAAGGAAGGGATAAATATTCGAGTGATTGATTTGTATAGCATACAACCGCTCGATAAGGATACACTGAGGAAGGCGGCAGAGGAGACCGGAAACATCATCACGGTCGAGGATCATTATTCAGCCGGCGGTATTGGCGAAGCGGTCGCGGCATTGGTCGGAGAATTAGGAATTAAGAATAAAGAATTAAGGACGATTGTTGAGAGCTTAGCCGTTAGAAAGATGCCTCAGAGCGGCAAGCCGGCGGAGCTTCTGGCATACGAAGAAATAGACGCCTCAGCAATCGTGAAAGCGGTCAGAAAATATGTGGCGTAAATTAATTAAACTCTCGCTCGTAATCGTACTTTTTTTAATTATCTGGTCGAAGATATCGAACTCATTTGACGGCGATCTGGGCTGGCATCTCCGATTTGGAGAGGACGCCTTCAATCACAATTTTCAATATCAGGATTCGTACACTTACACCTTCTTTGGACGCGATTGGACCAATCACGAATGGGGCGGGGATCTGCTTTTCTGGTTTATCTACTCGCGCTTCGGCTATTATTATTTGGTAATGCTGGTATCACTGGTATTATTTTCGGCGTTCTACCTGGCGACCAAGTTGGGGGATGGCAGGACAACTATCGCCGGCCTGATCGTGGCGGTCTTCGCCGCGCAGGCTTCCTCACATATATTTGTGATGCGCCTCGCGATGTTGGCGCCGTTATTTTTTATAATTATTTGGTATAGCCTCCGCAAAATACCGTCGAAAAATTATTTTTATTTGTGGCCACTGTTATTTTGGGTATGGTCAGCCTTGCATGGGAGCTGGGTGTTTGGATTTATCGTTATAAATATATATTTATTTGGAAACTTGGGGCAGATGATACTTTTTCGATGGTCGCGAAACCACCCCCTCCTTCGCTTTGGCTACGGAGGGCAGGCCTACCCCGCCCTAGCGGGGATTGCGGATTCGATGTGGCGAAAAGCAGATTTTATAAAAGTAATTTTAGCCCAATTTTTTTCAATACTGGCAGTGGCTATAAATCCGTATGGTTTGAAAATTCTCCTTGAAGTTAACTCGTACTTCTCGAAAGGTTATTTTAAAAGCCACATTACCGAATGGGTCACCAGCTATACTTATCCGGTCTTCTGGTCTTCGCTCGCCTGGTCGACGGTGGCGCTTTTCCTGGCCTTCATCCTTGCCTATCGCCGGAAGCTTAATCTGCCGGAGCTGCTCCTTATCACGGCTTTATTTATTTCCGGCTGGCAATACAAGCGAAACGTTATTTTTACTTTGCTAGCCGGGATTCCGCTTATAGCGGCAGTCGCGGATTATGTGATCAGCGAACTCCAAAAAAATGTTTCGCTATCAAAAATTTTGAAACAGAAAATGCCGAAGGTAATGGCGCTGGCCTGCGGCTCGGTCGCGATTGTTTCTTTGGTGTATTTCTATTCGATGAGGGTTAAAATTTATGATGATGTGTGGACGCGGCCGGATGTGTTCCGGGCGAATGTGATGCCGTTTGACGCGGCCGAATTTCTGAAGCGGAGGATGGGCGGCGAGACGGCTCGCCTCGCTGAAGCTCCGGCGAAGCGGGCTAATATTTTCAATGAATTTAATTGGGGAGGATTTCTGAATTGGGAATTACCTGAGGCGCTTGTCTACCTCGATGGCCGGGGCACCGCGACCTGGGTTGATCCGAAGAATCCCGACCAGACGTTGCTCGAGACATATATGGGGCTGAGGTATGAGCCGGGTGGCCTCCCGGTAATCGAGAAGGATAATGTGAAATATATTTTTTTGAGGAACGCGAAAGTCCCCGTTTTTCCTAGGCCAGATTGGATAAATAAAATAATCTTTGGCAATGAATTGGAAGTGCTGGTCCAACCTGAAATTACGGAGCTAAATAAGGATTTGGACAGCAGCAACAATTGGAAGCTTATCTATAACGACTCCCTCACTAATATTTGGGAGCGGAAATAGGTTGTCATTCCCGTGAAAACGGGAATCCACAATTACACAAACGCCATTTGTGGATCCCCGATCCTGGTCGGGGATGACAGCTGAGGAAGTAATTTATCGAGATTGCTACAATATCGTCACGCTCGTGACGGTGTCGCCGGTTTCTTTGAAGCGCATCAGGCGGACGCCTTGGGTCGCGCGACCTGAAGTATTGATGGATTTGAATGGGAGACGGATTACTTGTCCTTTCGCGGACATCATCATCAGATCTTTCTCATCATCAACTTTGGCGTCGATCACTTTGGCATAGATCAGTTTGCCGGTCTTGGCTGTAACCTCGGCGGTCTTGATGCCGCTGCCGCCGCGTCCCTGCGTCTTGTATTCTTCGAGCTCGGTGCGTTTGCCGACGCCGTTCTCTCCGACCGTCAGGAATTCCAATGACCCGGCGTCGCCGGTTACCAGATCCATGCCGATCACCACGTCCTGATTTCGGAGGCGGATGCCGCGCACGCCCGAGGCCGCTCGGCCCATTGACCGGACATCCTTCTCTTTGAATCTGATGGCCTGGCCGCCACTGGTCGCGATCATTATTTCGTCGTTGCCGCCGGATGGCTTCACCCATTCGAGATTATCATCGGGCTTCAATTTGATAGCGAGTAGGCCGCTTCGGCGTACATTCTGGAAATCTTCCAGCGCCGTTTTCTTGATCAGGCCCTTGCTGGTCACCATCACCAGGAACTTAATTTTTTCAAGTTCGCTCATCGCGAGTAATGCGGTGATTTTCTCATTTGGCGCGAGCTGGAGGAAGTTGACGAGCGCCTGACCCTTGGCGGTGCGGCTGCCCTGGGGGAGATCGTATGCCATGAGCTGGAATACCCGGCCGCGGTTGGTGAAGAATAGCAGGTTGTCATGCGTGTTCGTAGTCAGGAGCTGGTCGACTGATTCGGTATCTTTGGTGGTCACGCCGATGACGCCTTTGCCGCCGCGCGATTGCTGATGGAAGGTGTCAGGCGGAAGGCGTTTGATATAGCCGTCGCTTGTGATCATCACGATAGTCGGTTCATTGGGGATGAGGTCTTCGGTGGTAAATTCTTTCACACCGTGAGCGACGATGGCGGTGCGGCGATCTTCGCCGTATTTCTCCCGGATTTCGAGAGTTTCCTTTTTTACAATGCCGAGAATTTTGGCTTCGGAAGCGAGGATTGATTCGAGTTCCTTGATAGCCGCTTTCTTCTCTTTGAGTTCCTCCTCGACGCGCTGTCTCTCGAGATTCGCAAGCTGTTGGAGGCGCATCTCGAGGATGGCGACCGCTTGTCGGTCGGAAAATTTGAATTTTTTAATAAGCTGAATCTTGGCATCATCCTTGTCGCTGGCCGCGCGGATAGTTTTTATAACCAGGTCAATCTTATCGAGCGCCATTTTCAGACCTTCGAGAATATGAGCGCGATCTTTGTTTTTATCGAGGTCAAATTGGGTGCGGCGACGGATCACGACTTGGCGGTGTTTGATAAATTCCTCGAGGATATTTTTGATATTCATGATCCGAGGCTGGATGCCGTCGACCAGAGCGAGCATGTTGAAGTTGAATGTTTTCTGCAGATCGGTCAGGTTGTAGAGCTGGTTCAGGATTTTCTTTGGGTAGCCATCTTTCTTCAGATCGATCACGACGCGGACGCCATCTTTGTTGGATTCGTCACGCAGGTCGCGGATTCCCTCAAGCTTCTTCTCCTGCACCAAAGTCGCGATCTTCTCGATCATCTCGGCTTTATTTACCTGATAGGGGATTTCATTCACGATAATTTGGAACATGCCACTTTTGCCTTCCTTGATCTCCGCTTTGGCGCGCATCACGACGCCCCCTCGGCCGGTGCTGTAGGCCGTGGCGATATCTCTTTTATTATAAATAATTCCTCCCGTCGGGAAATCCGGCCCCTTCACAATTTCACAGAGTTCATCGATCGAAGTTTTTGGTTTTTCGATAAGCTGGACTACAGCGTCAGTCAATTCACGGAGGTTGTGCGGAGCGATGGATGTCGCCATGCCGACAGCAATTCCCATCGTGCCGTTGAGGAGGAGATTCGGAACTTTGGTCGGGAGGACGGTCGGCTCCCGGTGCGAGCCGTCGTAGGTGGGGAGGAAATTTACGGTATTTTTTTCAATGTCAGCCAGGATCTCCTCCGCGATCGAGCGAAGCCTCGCCTCGGTATAGCGCATCGCAGCCGCGCTATCCCCGTCAACGCTACCAAAATTTCCTTGCCCATCCACCAGCATGTGTCGCATCGAGAAATCCTGCGCCATGCGTACCATCGCCTCATAGATAGAGGAGTCGCCGTGCGGGTGGTACTTGGCCATCACCTCACCGACGACGTGGGCGGATTTGCGGAAGCGCGCGGAGTGCTTGAGCCCGATATCGTTCATGGCGTAGAGGATGCGGCGGTGCACCGGCTTCAGGCCGTCGCGGACGTCCGGCAGAGCGCGCGAGACGATCACGCTCATGGCGTATTCGAGATATGAATTGCGGACTTCGTCGACGATCGGGGCTTCGGTCAATTTTCCGATTGATCCTTTTACAAATGGCAGTTGGAGTTTCTCGGGCATAAAGGTATGAAATTTCAAATTCTAAATTACAAGTTCCAAATTATCAGTTGTCATCCTGACGACGCAGGAAGGATCTCTGGCTCACCAACAATTAATTGGCCATTTTAGTGAGCCAGAGATCCTTCGGGGTGAATCCCCTCAGGATGACAATAGGGTGTAATTTGTTATTTTGTGCTTTATTGTGCCGTTGACGTCGAACTACTCGCCGCTCCGGCAAATAATTTACTTAAATTTTCTTTAATTTCATTTTTCAATTGTTCGCTCGTCTGGGGTTGGCCTTCGTCAGTCTGGAAGGACTGCGCCCAGCTGCTTCGGAGATTGTCCATGATAACTTTCTCCGGAGAGGCGGCCCACTTGATGTCTGAAAATTGATTCGTAAGCGACCATGCCCACATGCCCAATATTAAAAGTGTGAGCGTAATCACCGCGAACCACATCAGTCGCCGCGCGGTGGGATTGTAACCTGAATTATTAGTTGGCTGTACTCCCCGCTTGGGCGGTCCGCTAGCTGGCGGAGGGGTGGGTTGGACTACATCGGCATCTTCATCAATTTTCCCCTCGTGAAACACCAAACTTGGCATCGGATTTGCCCCGCCCTTTTCGTTTAATTTTTTTGCTTTGCGGGTGTTGTGTGACACATTTTACACGTTTTTTTCAAGGATCATCAGCTTCGTCTCATCCTGCGGCAGATCCTTTTTCCTGAAAATAAATTTCTTCTCCGTTCGATCCGGCTTGAGCCCCGACTCTTTGATAAACGCCGAGATCGGATCGGCCTTCTTGTCGGTGTCGCATTGGTAGGCGATCGGGATCACGATCCTTGGCTCGAGCGCGGTGATGAGAGTGGCGGCATCCTCGGCCGACAGGTAATCCTTGCCTCCGCCCACCGGCAACATCAAGATATCGATCGAGCCGATTTTTTCAAGCTCTTCGAGTTCCGGTTTTTTCCTCAGGCGGCCGAGATGAACCAGAGAAATTTGCTCAGCAAGAATTTTAAAAATAATATTGCCCTCGGTCGATGGCAGGGCGTTGATCATTACTTCTTTTATTTCGCATTCTCCAAGCGTGCTCAGTACAAACGTATTTTGTGAGGGGTTGAGGCTGCCTTCTTCGCCTTTGCTGAGAAGGGCGATCTGCGGGCTGAGGCTGCGCGGGAATTCGCCTACCTCCGGTCGATACGGATCGATAATCGTAACTACATCCTCGTCGTTAAATTTTGTTTGCAGGCGGACGCAGGTTTGCCCGAGCCAGGAAATATGCATAAATATTCAATAAAAAAACGGACTAAATCCTCCATAAAACTGGGTATATTTTAGCATAAAGAAATCTAGTCGGCAAGAGCTGAATCGGCTGTTCTGCTTGACAGTTCCTGAAGATATGTGTAAACTATGAATATCTCTAACATGTCCGTACATTACGGACAAAAATTAGGTGCTAAAAAGGAATCTCTTGTAAAGGGGTTCTTTTTCATTTACACTATGTCCCGTCGACCTGGGCCTGTAGTGTATATAGTACCATGTTAGAGTTAGCACCTAACGAAGCGAGTGCAAGTCTCACCGGGTCCACAACTAATAATCTGTCTTTTGGACGGATTTTTTGTTAAATTTTTTCCCGGCCCTGTTGGCTCCTTGACAACTCTCTCATTATAATGTAATCTTCTCTTCAGACAATCAAGCTTTAAGCCCTTCCACTTTAGTGAGGGGCACCTGTTTCGCCGAATGGCGGGAAGGTTAAGAATGTTTTTTATTTTTTAGCAAAGCGAGAAAAATGAATAAATTCATTTTCGAGCGTGCGAAGAAAATATGGGAACCTATATAATATGTCAGAAGAAAAAGAAATTATAGTAGTGGATTTCAAAACTCTATTCCAATCCCACACGATGGACGTCCCCAAAGAGGGCGATGTTATCAAAGGCAAAGTAATTTCGGTTGACCGCGGCGAGATCCACATCGACGTCTCCGGCATGACGACCGGCGTCGTTCGCGGTGAGCAATTGTTCGTGGAATCCAGCGAGTATTCAAATTTGAAAGTAGGCGACGAAGTCGAGGCCACCGTTATCGAGGTTGAGAATGAAAATGCCGAGATGGAACTTTCCTTCCGTATCGCCGGCTTCCGCAAGGCCTGGGATAATATGAAGAAATGGATGAAAGAAGGTCTAACTCTGAAAGCCAAAGTGCTCGGCGCCAACAAGGGCGGCCTCATGCTTCAGCTCGAGGCGCTAAACGGCTTCATGCCGGTCTCCCAGCTCAGCCCGGACAATTATCCGCGCGTGGCCGGTGGCGACAAAAATAGAATTTTGGAGAAACTTCGCGAGATGGTAGGCAAGGAAGTCGAAGTTAAGTTGATCGACGTTGATGAGAACGAAGAAAAAATTATCGCCTCGGAACGCGCCGTCTGGGAGGATTCTCAGAAGGCCGTGCTTGATTCATACAAAGTCGGCAATGTGGTAGACGGTGAGATCAGCGCGCTCACCACCTTTGGCGCCTTCATGAAATTTGGGACTGGCCTCGAGGGCCTCATCCATATCTCGGAGATCGCTTGGCAACGCATCGATCATCCGAAGGATATGCTCAAAGTTGGCGATCAGGTGAAAGCTCAGATTATCCAGCTTGATCACTCCAAGATTTATCTCTCCATGAAGCGCATCGTCGAAGATCCGTGGAAGAGCGTCAAGGATAAATATAAGGTTGGCCAAATTGTGAAAGGCAAAGTCTTGAAGATCGAATCATTTGGTCTGATGGTCGGGCTTGATCGCGACATTCATGGTCTCGCTCATATTTCCGAGCTCAGTGATCAGCCGATCACAAATATAAATGATAAATTTAAGCCCGGCCAAGAGCTCGACTTCGAGATCGTCTCGCTTGAGCCTACGGAGCACCGCCTTGGTCTCAAATTGGCCGGCGTACAGGGTAAGAAGGCCAGGGTGAGCAAAGAAGTCGAAAGTCGAAAGTCGAAAGACGAAAGTCCGGCCGCGGAAGCGAAGGAGGAAAAAGAAGTCGAAAGTCCAAAGTCTAAAGTCAAAAGTCCGGCGAAGGAAGAAAAAGAAGAGAAGGAAGCAAAGCCGAAGAAAGCGACGAAGAAAAAGGTGACTTCGAAAGAGTAGATGTTTTTCGGGATGTGGATAGAGGAGGTTGACAAAAGAAGATTATCATGGTATTCTCTAAATAAGATGATAGCTTATTGTGTGCGACAAAGCATGCTCAATTCGAACTCCAAAAAGAAAGCTCCAATAGTTGGAGTTTTCTTTTTTAATACTGTATACTGTCAGCGGTGGAATCGAGGGGCGAGTGTGCTGGGCACACAATAGGCCTATCATCTTATTGTAGGGGTTCGATTCCCCCTCGCTCCACCATTAAAGCAACCCTTCATTACGAAGAGTTGTTTTTTATTGCGGCCTCTTGTAATTTATATAAAATTCAGGTAGGATAAATCAATTGTAAAAGTAATCATTAGTCTGTATCTATGAAACCATTTCTCAAAAATTTCGTCATCATCTTCGCCGTGTTGCTCCTCATCGCCGGCGTGCTCGGCACCTTCCAAAGTGGCCGGAGCAACGCGCCACAAGTGATCGGCGTCGGCCGGATGGTGGAGGAAATAAACGCCGGATTGGTGAAGAAGATTGCCGTCTCGGGCGACACTTTGAAAATAACTTTGAAGGATAATAAAGCTCCGGCGCAAGAGGCGACCAAAGAATCACAGGACTCATTTGGCAGTATCATGAAAAATTATAATGTATCCGACGAGGCCGTGAAGCAGCTTCAGGTTGAGGTAGTCGGTGAGAGCAGCTGGAAGATTTGGGCGATGAATATCCTCCCGGCGCTTCTGCCGTTGATCGTCATCATCGTTTTCTTTTATTTCATGACGCGCGGCGTTCAGGGGATGAACAACAAGGCAATGGGGTTTGGCCAGAGCAATCCGCGCGAAGCGAAACCTGACGACAAAGACAAGAAAACTTTTGCCGATGTGGCCGGCGCGGCCGAGGCCAAGCAGGAGCTTGAGGAAGTCGTGGATTTCCTGAAGGATCAGAAGAAATTCGTGCATATGGGCGCCAAAATTCCGAAGGGAGTCCTGCTGATGGGCTTACCGGGGACAGGCAAGACTTTGCTTGCCAAAGCGGTGGCCGGAGAAGCAAATGTTCCATTCTTCCACATGAGCGGATCGGAGTTCGTGGAGATGTTTGTCGGTGTTGGCGCTTCGCGCGTTCGCGATCTGTTTGGCAAGGCCAAGAAGGCAGCTCCGGCGATAGTATTTATCGATGAGATTGATGCGGTCGGCCGCCGACGCGGCGCCGGTATGGGTGGAGGGCATGATGAACGCGAACAAACTCTGAATCAAATCCTCGTCGAGATGGACGGCTTCGAGCCAAATCTTGGCGTCATCGTCATGGCGGCTACGAATCGGCCTGATGTGCTTGATCCGGCCTTACTCCGCCCGGGACGCTTCGATCGCCGCGTTACCATCGATATGCCGGATATCAAAGATCGTGAGGAAATTCTCACTATTCACGCCAAAGGCAAACCACTTTCAACTGAAGTTAATATTAGAAAGTTAGCCGAGCGCACGCCGGGATTTACCGGCGCTGACCTCGCTAATCTTCTGAACGAGGCGGCGATATTGGCCGTTCGAAGAGCCAAAACTGAAGTCGGTCAAAATGAAATTCTTGAGAGTGTTGAGAAGGTTCTCCTCGGCCCCGAACGTCGCGGCCGTGTTACCAGCGACCTCGATAAGAAGACCACCGCGTATCACGAGGCTGGCCATGCAGTGGTCGGGTACCTCCTTCCAAATTGCGATCCGGTTCGCAAAGTTTCAATTATTTCCCGCGGTCGCGCTGGTGGCTATACATTGAAAATGCCAACCGAAGATAGGCACTATCATACGCTTGCGCAATTTAAAGATGAGCTCGCGATGTC
>JBBTSL010000062.1:0-15562 GCA_038064745.1 Patescibacteria group bacterium
GATAGGTTCGGTAGCGACCACCGGCTACGTAATTAATTTTCCGCCATTCTTTTATAAATTTAGCATCGACAGCACTGCCATGGCGCTTCATACCGCCATTCTTTTTATTTTATTAGGCATTGGATTTTTATCGATACGGGATTAGGTTTCTAAAAATTTATGAGATTAAAGTCGAAACTTACCATGAGCCTGTTGTTTACGAGCTTCGTGTTGCTAGCCTATACGGTTTTGTTTGAGTATACAAATTCACGAGATCAGCTTTTTGCGGTTCAGAAGCGCAGCCTGGAAGCGTTCGTTGATTTCAAGGTTTTTGTGATAAATAATTATTTCTCAAGGCTTAGGGACGAAGCCTTGTCCATGCAGTACAACCATAGTGTTCGGACGGCCATGCCTGCGATATCGTCCTTAATTAATATGAAAGACAATCAGGAATACCTGAATTTAAAAAAGGATCTTGATTCTCAATTTCAATCATGGCTTAGTCAGCGCCGGGGGATTCTCGATGTCATGCTGCTTGACAAAAACGGTCGCGTTGTTTATGTGATGAGCCCAATGCATTCGCCGGAATTGGACAATAAGTTATTTGATCCTTGCGGAGACAGTTTTATAAAAGGAATGAATGATATTTATATTTCCGACTCGTATAGTGATTATGACAGGGACGAGCATGTAATTAGGATCTTTGTTCCAATCTTTGACTTTGACAACAATTTTAGCGGTGAATTTGTGGTCGAGGCAGATACGGATGAGCTGGATAAAGCCGTGGAAGAGACCAGCGGGCTGGGGAAAACGGGCGAGACAGAGCTCGGGAGGCTGGTTAATTCAAATTTGTCGAACGGTGAGGGTAGTGGCTGCTACGATGAGCAGGGCGATTCAGTTTTATTTCTTAGTTCGCTCCGGTCAGAGCCCAACGCGGCGTTCCGGAAGACTGTCAGAATCGGGGATCCTCTCGCGACTGCCTTACAGGCTGCAGCCAGGGGCGAGAACGGCTCCGGTATTTATACTGACTATGCCGGGCGGAGGGCCTTGGCGGTCTGGCGATATTTACCGGATCGACATTGGGGGTTGGTTACCAAGATTGACTATGATGAATTGATGCTTCCGGTTCGAACTGTGGTGAAGTCGTCGTTAATTTTCGGTCCTTTGATATTTTTTATATTAATTTTGATTGCCGTCCGATTGGCGGACGCAATATCATCACCGATTGTCAAGCTTACCGGCGTTGCCAAGAAAATCGGAGAAGGAGATCTGGATGTGGAATTTGATAATGAGCTGATATTCGCCGGAAACGAAGTGGGCATCCTGGCCACCACCTTGAAAAAGTCAGTGGCAAGCCTCGCGGAAGTCTATCGAAATTTGGAAAAGAAGGTCACCGAAAGAACGGCCCAGATCAAAGAGGCGCAGGTAAAGGAAGAAGCGATTTTGAAAAGCATCGGCGACGGCATTATTAACACCGACGAGAACGGTCTGGTTGTTTTTGTGAATGCGGCGGCGCAAATTATGCTTCGAATGAATTTGAACCAGATGGCAGGAAAAAAGATCAGCGATGTTATAAATATTGAAGACGAGACGGGCTCGCCGCTGCCGCCCAATGAAGGTCCGATTATTGAAGCTCTGTCATCGAGCAAGACAACCGTTCTGAATATTTATCCGAAAATTTATTATTTTGTCCGCCGGGACAAAAGCAGATTTCCGGTTTCTCTCACGACGGCACCGGTTCTCCTTGAAGGTAAGACGATCGGCGCAATTGAGGTATTTCGTGATATTACCTTAGAACATGATATCGACAAGGCGAAAACGGAATTTGTTTCATTGGCTTCTCATCAGCTCCGCACTCCTCTCACTGCGATAAGCTGGTATGCTGAGATGCTGCTGGCCGGGGACCTTGGCCCGCTATCGAGAGCGCAGAAGAAATTTCTGCGTGAAGTTCAGAAAAGCAATCACCGGATGCTTACTCTGGTCGGGGCGCTTCTCAACGTCTCACGCCTTGAGCTCGGCACCTTTATAATCAGTCCGGAGCTGACGGATATCAACGCGGTGGCGCGCGGAGTAATCGCCGAGATGATGCCGGAAATAAAGAAGAGGAATATTAAGTTAAGGACTGATTTGGACGCCGAGCTACCGGCGATACAGACAGATCCGAAACTAATCGGTATTATTATTCAGAATTTGCTTTCGAACGCCATTAAGTATTCTTCCGTCGGAGGCAGTGTTACCCTGAGTATCAGGGTCGATAAGTCGGATATTATTATAACGGTATCAGACAAGGGCTTCGGGATTCCAAAATCACAACAGCCACAAATCTTTACCAAGTTATTCCGCGCTGATAATGCCAGACAACTCGGCGTCGAGGGCACCGGTCTCGGCCTTTATTTGGTAAAATCGATTGTAAATTATATGGAAGGAAAGATCTGGTTTGATTCTGAAGAAAACAAAGGCGCAACATTTCATGTTTCTCTTCCGCTATCCGGCGTAAAACCCAAAAAGGGCACTCGGTTTCTTCAATAATTATGGTTTGAATTTGAATATTTGGCGATTTTATGGTATATTAATCCGGATATGCTAGACCAATTTTGGTATTATTTCCTCTTTCAGCCGTTATTCAACGCGCTGATTTGGATTTATATAAATATTGCCGGTTTCGATCTGGGGTGGGCGGTGGTATGGATGACTATTTTTTTACGAGTACTTCTATTGCCGCTGTCGATTGTTTCCGTTTTTACCGCCGATCGACGTGAGAAAGCGGCTGACGAGTCGAGACGCGCGGCCCTGGCATACAAGAACGATCGTATCGCTCAGCGCGAGGCCACTCGATTGGTGATGAAGAAATATCATATTTCTCCTTGGGCGGCGGTGCTGAATCTTGGCATTCAGCTCCTAGTATTAGTTTTGCTTTATCAGGTTTTCTTGCAGGGGATAACGGGGGAACACGTTATCAAAACATTATATCCGGTTATTGATTATCCGGGAAAGATCAATACCAATTTTTACGGTTTCGATGTCGGTCATAGCCATGATGGCGTCTGGGCCGGCCTGGCCGCTCTTTATTTACTGGTGTCGATACTGTTACCGGCGCGCGGTCAGAAGCACTGGGAGAAATCAGAGATGTATTTTGTAATTTTTTTCCCTATCATCACCTTCTTCGCGCTGTGGTATCTGCCGATGGTGAAGTCGTTGTTTATTTTGACTACCATGGCTTTTTCTGATATCATTAAAATAATGCATAGTATGGTGCATAGTTCGCCAAAGAAAGCGACTTCGACTGCGCCGGCGTCAGCTTCGCCGCCAAAGAAACAACACTAACATCTTTACGCATTATGGCCGAGTCAAACGATTTAGACCGATTAGTATATTCATTCGTTGTTGACGATGTCCTCAAGGGATTATTTATTTATGTTCCACCGGGTTATGTGGCGTGCGTGTATGACCTCGGACGAGGTGTCCTGAAGAAGGTCCTGACGCCCGGCCTGCACCTCAAGATTCCTTTTTGGCAGAAGGCGAAATTATTCAATGTTCAGACTCTCGAATACAGCATCTCTCGCCAGTTCAATCCTGAGCACGCCAACGCGCTCGGCGACATTCCTATCGCCGCCGTCACGCAGGACGGCAAGCGGATCGGGGTCGAAGGCACAATATTGCTGCGTCTCGATATTCATCAGGTTCCATCGATCTGGCAGACCGTGGGTGAAGATTTCGTTGCCAAGATTGTTCGTCCTGCGATTCGAAGCCGTATTCGTATGGTTGTAAGTCGGTTTGAATACGCCAATATTATCGGATCGCATCGCGATAGCGTGGAGATGGAGCTGAAAAATGAGCTTGAGCGGATATTTTATACCCGCGGTATTTACGTTGAGAACGTGCTTCTAAGCGAGATTTCGCAGATACATCAGTAGGCCACTTGACATCGGTCACCATTTTAAGGTATTATCACTCCTAATGTAAGAGTGATAATTTTTTGTGACGAGACCTCACCCTGCCCTCTCCTTATGAGGAGAGGGGTGGCGTTTCCTTCTCCTTCAAGGAGAAGGCGAGGATGAGGTCTAGCGCATGTCATACAATCAATGTTATGGATGAAAGACAGCAAAAACTACTTACCCTCGTTATTGAGAATTACATAAAAACGGCCGAGCCGATTGGGTCGAAATTTTTGGTTGAGAAGGCCGGGCTTGATTGGAGCGAGGCGACGGTCAGAAATGAGCTGCGCGCCCTGGAGGACGCAGGCTATCTTTCACACCCCCATACCTCTGCCGGCCGCGTTCCGACTACCAAGGGTTATGAGCATTACCTCCGGCAACTAAACCTCGCCTCAGGCGTTACGAGCCGGAAGGACAGCGACCTCCTCCGCGAGGCCTACCGCGCCTACAGTGATTTCGAGCGGGCGATGAAGAATGTCGCGAAGAAATTAGTCGAGGTATCGGACGAGACCGTGCTCATCGCTTTCTCTCCGACAAAAGTATATTATACCGGCCTTTCAAATTTATTTGAGAAGCCTGATTTCGAGGGGATCAAACAGATCGCGTCTGTTTCCGAGGCGTTTGACAATAGTGAAGAATCCTTGCCGAAATTTTTTGAAAAAGTAAAAAACGAACCGGAATTTTATCTCGGTGAAGATCATCCGTTTGGCAGTATGCTATCGGTGGTGGCCAGTCGGTTTGGCGATGATAATAAATCATTGATAGTCCTGGTCGGACCCCAGCGCATGAACTACAAGAAGAATTGGAGTCTGATACATAAGATAATTGAGATTATTTAACCCCACCCTTTTCCCCTCCCCTTTTAGGGGAGGGGCAGGAGAGGGGTATTAATTACTATGACCGACGAAAATATTGATAAAATTGACGAAGTAGAACCCGCGCTTTCACCGCTGGCAAAATGCGAGGCCGAAGCGGCGGAGTGCAAGGCCGGCTGGCAGAGAGCAGTCGCGGATTACAAAAATTTGCAGAGAGAAGTGCTGTCTCGCCAGGGTGAATGGGCTCAGCTGAGCGAACGCAAAATTTTGGAGGAGTTTATCCCGGTGTATGATCATTTGAAGCTGTCGCTTCAAGGAACAAGTTCCAAGGATCAGGGTAAAAGTGATCCGTGGATCGAGGGCGTGAAATATGTTTTGAAACAGTTTGCGGATATTTTGAAGAGCCATGGGGTGGAGGAAATTAAAACCGCGGGTGAAACGTTCGATCCAAGATTTCATGAATCAGCTGGTGAAGAAGAAGGTGGTGAGGCTGGAAAAATTCTCAGAGAAGTAAGCGGCGGTTATAAAATGGGCGAACGAGTGATAAAGCCGGCGCGGGTGATTATTTCAAAATAGATATGATAAAGCATGAATCGTGGTTTGGCAGAAAAAAGAAGGCTTTAATTGCAGCGGCGACCGGTCTTCTTTTGGGTGCGGGCGCAGATAGCGTTAGGCGCAGTTATATCGACGATGTCGAAAAAGAGCCAAATTATTCGTCTGTTGAGCTGAATGATAAATCGAAGGCGCCGCCATCATCTGAAATACCGGAGCTGGCAACATACAATGAAACGCAAAGCCTGGCCGAAATGCAAAGACAGGAGGATCTGAGGAAGACCCGGGAAGTAAGGGATTTTATCAGTCGGATTTCTGATTGGGGTTCGATTGTGGATAATCCGAATCAAGACATCACCGATCGGCATGTAAATATATATAACTATCTTAGTGAAAGAATTGGCAGCGAATTTATGATCGGTGATTTAGTAATCGGACGCAATGAGGACGGGAAGCCGGTGGGTGAGTTTTACCTTTCACCAAAGATGAGCGCCGCTTATGTGGAAGGTCCAATCAAGATAGTGTACGAGGCCGATGGGGCGGTGGCGGTACAGGATGTAGGACTGTCAGATTATATTAGTTTTAGTTCCGATTCTCAGCTGGGCTCGAATATGATAAATCAGGTTGAGAAAGTGGTTCGGATGCGTAACGCGGCGAATCAATTTAGATCGGATGGTAATGTGGAGAATTATACAAATATATTAAAAAAGGATTATACACCAGACCAAATAAAATTAATTTTAGATCTTAGAAAAAAGTCTCCGCAAGAAATTATGGATGAAGAAAGAAATAAATAAAAAAAATTTTAAAATTAAATTACTAATAATAAAAATATTATGTCAAAAGTATTAGGAATAGATTTAGGAACGACAAACAGCTGCATGTCCATCATCGAGGGTGGTCAGCCGAAGGTATTGGAAAACAAGGAAGGCGCGCGCACGACCCCGTCAGTGGTCGCGATGAGCAAGAGTGGCGAACGATTGGTCGGATTGCTCGCGAAGCGTCAGGCTGTCACGAACGCCGAAAATACTTTGTATTCCATCAAGCGTCTCATTGGCCGAAAGTGGGAAGACGCAGAAGTTCAGCGTGATCTAAAACTAATGCCGTTTAAGATGGTTAAGAGCGGTGAAGGCGTGAAGGTTGTCCTCCAGGGGAAGGAATATAGCCCGCAGGAAATCTCAGCGATGATCCTCGGCAAAATGAAAGCGGACGCAGAGGAGAGGATTGGTGAGAAGATTACCGAAGCGGTTATTACCGTGCCGGCTTATTTTGATGATTCTCAACGTCAGGCCACCAAAGATGCCGGCGAGATTTCCGGACTGAAAGTGCTTCGTATCATCAACGAGCCGACCGCCGCGGCTCTCGCGTACGGCTTCGATAAAAAGAAAGAGCAAAAAATAATGGTTTATGACCTCGGTGGTGGCACGTTCGACGTGTCGGTGCTCGATGTCAGCGCTGATTCCGTCCAGGTGCTTGCCACCAATGGCGATACTCATCTCGGCGGCGACGATTTCGATCAGCGAATTATTCAGTGGGTCATCGACGAGTTCAAACGTGAAAACGGCATTGATCTTGGCAAGGATAATCTCGCTCTTCAGCGTATCAAGGAAGCGGCCGAAAAAGCCAAGATTGAACTCTCAACCACGCCTGAAACGGAAATCAATCAGCCTTTCATAACTTCGGATGCGAACGGTCCGAAGCATATGATGATTAAATTTAGCCGCTCGAAGCTGGAGGAACTAGTCGGCGATCTGGTCGAGAACACGCTCGGTCCGGTTCGTCGCGCTCTCTCTGACTCCAAAGTTGATGTGAAAGATATAAACGAAGTGGTGATGGTAGGTGGGATGACCCGTATGCCGATGGTTCTAGCGGCGGTGGAGAAATTCTTCAACAAAAAACCAAACATTAGCGTTAACCCGGATGAAGTGGTAGCGGTGGGCGCCGCGGTACAGGGGGGCGTGTTGAAGGGCGACGTTAAGGATGTTTTACTTCTAGACGTTACTCCGCTTTCGCTCGGAATCGAGACGATGGGCGCGGTCTTCACAAAACTTATTGATCGTAATACTACTATTCCAACCAGTAAATCCCAGGTATTTTCGACCGCCGCCGACAATCAGCCGGCTGTCTCGATCCGCGTCGCGCAGGGCGAACGACCAATGTTCAATGATAATAAACTACTCGGTCAGTTTGAGTTGGCCGGTATTCCTCCGGCGCCACGTGGCGTACCGCAGGTAGAAGTTACATTTGATATTGATGCGAACGGCATCCTTAGCGTCAAGGCCAAGGATAAGGCGACCAACAAGGAACAGTCGATCAGGATCGAATCCTCGACCGGCCTCTCGAAGGAGGAAATTGAGAAAATGAAACAGGACGCGGAACTTCATGCCGCCGATGATAAGAAAAAGCAAGAGCTGATAGAAACTCGCAATCTTGCCGATACATTGGTATATACGACTGAGAAGATGATGAAGGATGTCGAAGAGAAGAAAATTGCCGTAACCGACGACGAGAAGAAAGCGGTGGATGACGCGATCGCGAAAGTGAAGGAAGTGAAGGATAAGGACGACGTGGAAGCGATCAAAAAAACTGCAGAAGAGTTATCAAAAGCCGCGCAGGTAGTCGGGACCAAGATGTATTCGGCAGAGCAGGCTAAGGGCGCCGCCTCCGCACCTAATGGAGCTACGGACGCGCCGAAGGAGGGCCCAATCGAGGGTGAGGTGGTGGATGATAAGAAATCATAAATTAAATTGTGTCTAAGGACTACTACAAAATTCTCGGCGTTGAGAAAAATGCTTCGCCGGACGAAATAAAGAAAGCCTTCAAGAAGAACGCCATGCAGCACCATCCGGACCGACCGGGTGGTAATGAGGCGAAGTTCAAAGAAATTAACGAAGCCTACCAGGTGCTTGGTGATGCGGATAAACGGACTAAATTCGACCAATACGGTTCTGATTTTGAACAACAGGGCGGCTTTGGCGGTGGGGCCGGCTGGGAAGATTTCATGCGCGCTGCGCGCGGTGGTCAGGGTGGAGGCGGGTTTGATTTCAATTTTGGTGGTGGGGATGCCGGCGATTTGTTTGGCGATCTTTTTGGCTCCGCCAGAGGCGGACAGGGGCGGCGGCAAGCGCGCGGCAGGGATATACAGGTTGATGTACAGCTTGATTTCAAAGAGGCGGCCTTCGGGGTTGAAAAAGAAATTTCATTACGTAAACAATCCGCCTGCGATGTTTGCGGCGGCTCGGGCGCGGATTCCGGCGCCAAGCTCGAGACTTGCTCGACCTGCGGTGGACAAGGACAAGTTACACAAAATCAAAGAACGTTTCTGGGGAACGTTCAGGCGGTCGTCACTTGTCCGGCTTGCCAGGGCCGCGGAAAACTCCCGAATAAAAAATGCGGATCATGCGGCGGACAGGGCGTGATGCAGAAAACCGCCTCGGTAAACGTAAAGATTCCGGCCGGCATCGATAACGGTCAGTCGATACGGCTTACTGGTTACGGCGAGGCGGCGCCTCATGGCGGTAAGAGCGGCGACCTGTATGTTCAGGCGCACATTCGCCCATCCAAGGTTTTTAAGCGCGATGGATTTGACGTTTATGTCGATGAAGAAATTTCGTATTCGAAAGCTGTTCTGGGTGGAACAGTAATGACCGAAACAATCGATGGCAAGGTGGAAATAAGGATTCCGGCCGGCACCGAGTCCGGTCAGCTGATTCGCTTGCGTGAGAAGGGGATACCGGTCGTCAACGGGCGCGGACGCGGAGATCATTATGTGCGAATAAAAATAATGGTGCCGAAGAAGGTCAGTAAACAAACGCGAAAATTACTTGAGGAGTTGGACGTTTAATTATTTTTGCGCGTCGAGAGTTTTGTTTACCTCGGCGTCTGCTTCTTTATTTTGTTCTCGAGGAACGTGACGGTAAGTCACTTTTTTAAATCCGGTCGCAAGATTATAAACTTTTACGAATAATTTTTGGAGAGTGGGTTCCTTTACTTTATATTCTCCGCGCATCTGCTTCACTATCAGCTCGCTATCAAGATTGCAGTCAACCTCTGTCGCTCCAAGCTCACCGGCTTTCTTCAGGGCTTCGATGAGACCGGTATACTCCGCGAAATTATTTGTCTGTATGCCAAGATAAATTCCGAAGGAGGAAATATTCTTCCCGGTATGGTCCTTGATGACTATTCCGCTTGCCGCCGGGCCGGGGTTCCCTCTCGCGCCGCCGTCGGTGAAAGTTATAAGTTTCATGTAAAAAAATTAATAATTTAATTTCCAAATTCCTTTGTCGTTACTATAATAAATAACCCGAGCCTCAGGATCGGCAGTCATAACCTTCACGCTGTCATCGACCAATTCCCGTTCGATATAAAAGAACGGAAAAAGCGCAGAAATCTTGCCATCGCGATGCAACGCCAGAGTGTTGTATTTATCAAGCGGTAAAATATTTTCAAATTTCACCCCAGAGCGATTTAGGAGGTATGGCTCATCATCCTCGCTGTAGGTCCAGAGTTCATATGGGCTCCAGAACAGCCACCAATTATTAAATCTGGACAGGTAGTATTTGCTGGCATTGATGGCAAATTTTGCGTTCGCTCGAACAATATAATAAATATTTTCGGCTTTATCTCTGAGAAGTACGGTGTCATGTTCAATCGTTTCAAATTTAGTGTTAGCCAAGGTTTTCGTCGGCTCATTGCCAATGGTTGTAAAGGAGTTAAATACCTTGCGGAAACCCAGCGTATCCTTCGAAATCATCAATTCCGCAGTCGAGGTATTTATATCCATTGTCCAAAGTATTTCATTGTCTATTTGCCAGTCGAGAAATTTCGAGTTCGTGATCAGGCTGACCTGTCCGGAGTGAGGCGTGAAGGAGTAGATGCCGTCCTTCGTGCCATAATAGAGGTTTGGGTTGGCCGTTTCGCCCCAGAGATATTTTAATATTGGGTCGGCGCTGCGAACGTCGGTCATATTTCCGGTGACGACATCGATCACGCTTACCCGCCTCCTGTTTCCATTTCCTACGCCGCTGGCGACGGCGAGAGTATCGTTGTGTGTGGCCCAGAGCAGAGTAAGCGCCCCCGATAGTCTAAATATCAGATTTTTGTTTTTCTTCTGTTCGTCCTCGATTACCAATTCCGTCTCATTATTTCGAAAAATCGAATATGCCAGGTAGCGGCCGGAAGCAGAAATCGAAATACCGGCGGCCGTATCCGGTGTGATTAATTTAGGTTTGCTTTTTTTTAATAAAATAAATTCCTTTATGTAAGTAGTTTTGTTTCTGGAAATTTCAATCTGCTTCTCCCAATCATAATGCCCGGAAGCGCTTATTTTTAGATTATATTTATGGGGTGTCAGGTTATTTAGCCTGATAGGCATAGCTTGATCGATCTTCAGACCATCGAGATAAACGGTGGCGGTCAGAGGAAGGATGTCGACGCTAAGACTACCAGTCTCAAGCAATAATCCATTTTTGAAATCAAATCTGTAGCCGGCGCTGTAGAGAATGACGACCGGTGAAATAATGAAAAATGCCGCGATGAACGCGAGCAACGTGGTAATCCGAATTCGGCGGGTAAATTTTGAACCTGGATATTCCATATTGCCTATTGGGTAAATTTAGATTATAATCAATACTACTTGAAAAGCATTCATTAGTAAAGGTTATGTCATATCTTATTGTAAATGGTGGAAAAAAGTTGAAGGGACGGATTATTAATCAGTCAGCCAAGAATTCAGCGGTGGCTATTCTTTGCGCTACACCCCTCATTCATGGGAAGGTAGTACTGGAGAAGGTGCCAATGATTGAGGAGGTATTCAGAATTATTGAATTATTACGAAGCATCGGAGTCAAGATCGATGATGAGGGTAAGGGCAGGATTGCGGTTGACGCATCCGGACCGTTGGATTTATCCAAAATGGATCGCGCCGCGGCCTGTCGAACACGCGTTTCTTTATTGTTGCTCGGCTCCCTCGCTCACCGTGAAAAAAATTATCGACTATACAAATCCGGCGGCTGTAAATTGGGTCAGCGCACTGTTCGTCCACACCTTTTCGCTTTAGAGAACTTCGGCGTAAAAATTATTTCACGGAAGGATTTTTATGATGTAGAAAATGATAAATTGCAATCCGCGGAAATAGTAATGTATGAATCCGGTGATACGGCTACGGAGAACGCGATCCTAGCGGCGGTTCTTGCTCCGGGCGAATCTGTGATCAAGATGGCCTCAGCCAATTATCAGGTGCAGGACCTCTGCTATTTCCTTGAGAATGCCGGCGCGAAAATTGACGGCATTGGTTCGACCACGCTCAGGATTACCGGTGTCGCTTCGCTGGGGTCCGTGAAAAATTATTCTATAATGCCGGATCCGATCGTCGCGATGACTTATCTAGCGGCTGGGATTGTGACGGATTCGACTCTGACAGTTTGTAATTGTCCATTGGAATTCTTGGAGCTCGAACTTTATAAATTAAGCAAGATGGGGCAGAAATTTTCAATAGTGAATAGACGCCGATCGGAGAATGGTGAATTTGATGTCGTGGATATTGAAATAAAACCCAGTAAATTGACTGCCCTTGAGGATAAGATTGAAGGGCGGCCCTTCCCCGGATTAAATATTGATAATCTGCCACTCTTTGTCCCTATATTGGCGAAGGCCCGTGGTCGAACTTTGGTGCACGATTGGGCGTTTGAGAATCGCGCGCTTTACCATCTGGAATTGCAGAAGCTGGGGGTGAAGGTCACGCTGCTTGATCCGCACCGAGTCTGGATCGAGGGCCCGACCAAATTTGTCAGCAATGAGTTGATTTGTCCGCCGGCATTGCGTCCGGCGGTAAACGTACTTTTATGTATGCTGGCAGCCAAAGGGAAGTCCATTTTGCGAAATATTTACGAGATTGATCGCGGCTACGAGAATTTATACGAGACTCTACGCGCCGCTGGCGCAGACCTTGAATTAGTAAAAGAATAATTTCCGCCATAGGCGGATCCGTCTCTGGCGGATATTTATAAACTATATGTTAAATCATAATTCACCGCATCAGTCGCGCGCCATCAAGTATATCAATATTTATCTCGGGATAGTTGGGACAATCCTGGTGTTTGGGGTGGGGGTGCTTACCGGCGGGGCGTTGTTTGTCAGAAATAATAATATTACCACTCTCGGATCCCTCAGTCTTCCGAAGGTTGTTAATCTTGATCGGTCACGGAATAATTCCGCCGATGTTGATTTTAACCAATTTTGGGAAGTGTGGGATCTAGTAAAGCAACAATATGTGAAGCAACCGGTCAAGGATACTGATTTATTTTATGGCGCTATGCAGGGGATGGTCGCGGGCCTCGGAGATCCTTACTCCGAGTATTTTCCGCCTCAGGCCGCCGACGAGTTTAGTCGGAATTTAGCCGGTGAGTTCAGTGGTATTGGCGCAGAGATTGGTGTTAAGAATAATCAATTGGTAATAGTAGCACCGATCTCAGACACTCCGGCCGATCGCGCCGGCCTCCGCCCGGGAGACAAGATTCTGGCGATCGATAAGCGTTCGACTTTTGGCATGGATGTCACCACGGCCGTCGTTAATATTCGCGGTCCAGCGACTAGTAGCGTCGAGCTGTCGATCATCAGAAGCGGCTGGGAGAAGCCGCGCGATTTCGTCATCCATCGCGCCAATATAAATGTGCCATCGGTAATATTTTCGATGAAGCCGGGCAATGTGGCTTACCTGCGCGTGAGGCAATTCAATGAAGATACCACGCCACAGTTTGATAAGGCGATTCGGGAAATCCAGGCAAAAAAAGCGTCGGGATTAATTCTTGATTTGCGAAGTAATCCGGGCGGCTATCTGGATGCCGCCGTAACTATGGCCAGCGAATGGATTGGCGAGGGTACGATCGTGAGCGAAAGATTCAGCAACGGATCCGAAAACGCGCACGCCAGTGTTGGTTTACATCGCCTACAGAATATGAAGACCATGGTGCTCGTCAACAAAGGTTCAGCCTCGGCCTCCGAGATAGTCGCCGGCGCACTGCAGGACACGAAGAGCGCGACTATTATCGGCGAGACGACCGTTGGCAAGGGCTCAGTGCAGGACTTCCAAAATTTGCCGGACGGATCGGCGATCAAGGTTACGGTCGCGGAGTGGTACACGCCGGGCGGGCATAATTTCAATGAAAAAGGAATCACTCCGGACGTGGTCGTGAAGGAGGACTTTGACAAGGAAGAGGTTGGGGAGGATGTGATGGTGGATAAGGCGTTTGAGCTTCTGAAATAATTACTTTTTAACAAAAGAGCCATTGACAGTAATGGCTTTTTTGCATAACATCAATCTTGGAAAAGGTTGGGATGAACCCCGCCTACTATTTACAAGGAGCAGTCATGACGCTTAGCGAAGAGTGGCGTGAAGTAGTGTCACAGAAGTCGGCCGATACCGAGGAGAATCGCGACGCTGCCACCAAAGACGCGACCAACAAGTTGGAGAAGGCGATCATCGATCGTCAGAAGGGGTATGTATCAGTGTACGATCTTTCTCCCGATGAAGTTTATCAATCCAGTCTTTGGCCATCGTGGGTTGGTGTCCGAGAGATCGCCGTTGGTGATTTTGACGGGCTGGCCGCTCACGTCGTCAAGTGGTGCGATGGTCTGAATCCTAAACCTCGGTGTTTCTTGTCCGCCGGCTTCGATGCGGAAGCCCGGGTGTACGTCTACAGCCTCGTAATTCTACCTCCGCACCTTCCAAAGTAATTCACTGCGAATCAGGGAGGGGTAAAAAAATGAAAAGGCTGTCGAAGTGGGCGCGAGACTTTCTGGGTAATAATCCGGGTGAAGTATCAGAGGCAAACCTGTCGTCGTGGTATAAGGTTGAGAAGAAAATCCTCGCCGCGATCGCTGGCAAGCTTAGAGAGGCGAAAAAAGCTGGGGCAACAAGTGTTATGGTATACGCACTGATCACTTCAGAAGATTTCGTCGATGGGCGCATTGAGAGGCGCGCAAGTTTCGATGTCGGCAAAAAGCTCGATCGTAGTTTCGTGGGTGGGACAGTTCAGAGGGTTATCAAACTGTGTGAGGCGAAAGGGCTCGACTGTTTTCCTAAGCGATTTCGCATTGGGAATAACAGTTACTACGCCTTAGAGGCGAGGCAATCGAGAAAAAAAGGGAAACCAAGCAAAAACGCGCGCTAGTCGCAGACGCGTTGAATATGGGTGGTCGGCAAATTCTGCGACTCACTCAAAAAATCCCCCGCGATGCGGAGGATTTTTTGTCTTCAATATAAATTTTGTTATACCCGATCCATCCAATGCTTATCAACTTCGACTTCTAACTCCAGGTAGACTTTTTTGCCCGATGCCTGCTCCAATTCTTTCCTGGCCGCTATTCCTATTTCTTTGATGGCTCGACCGCCCTTGCCGATGATCATCTCTTTATATTTCCGGTCGTAGGTGAAGACGATCGCTTTGACCACGGTAATATCAGATTTATCCTCCACACTCTCAATCTCGACGTGAGTAGTATATGGTACCTCCTTACGGAGCGCCAGAAATATTTTCTCTCGGATTATCTCCGCGATCCAGAAATCACGGCTGACATTGGTAAGTTGGTCCAGCGGATAGTAGGGCTCACCCTCAGGCAGGAGCTCAAATACTTTCTGCACCAGAGGCTGGATATGCCGATTCATCGTGGCGGAGAGCTCGAAGACGGCGGCGAACCCCTCATCAAGCGCGAGGTAATCGTCCAGAAATTCTTTCTCCTCTTTTGAGAGGTCGCTTTTATTGACGACCATGATTTTGGGAATATTTAATTTGCGGACCATCCCCAGCACCATCCGCTCCTCGGGGCCGATCGGCTTGGTCGGATCGGCGACATAGATGATGAGGTCGATATCACGGATTGATTCATGCACGCTCTCTGTCAGCTGACTCGAGAGGTGTCCGAGTTTCTCTCGAAAGATTCCGGGCGTATCAACAAAAACAGCCTGTCCTTCGGGCCTATTCAGTACTCCGTGAATAACATTTCTGGTAGTTTGGGGTTTATCGGTTACCGCCGCAATCTTCGTGCCAACGATCGTGTTGAGCAGGGTGGATTTGCCGACATTTGATCTGCCGATTAACGTGACTAGTCCGCTTTTCATAGTATTATAGCTATTTACTCTTGGCTTTTTTCCGTAACGTTGCTATAATATTAGTGTATTTTGGGAAACAAAGCAAGGGGGAGGGCTTTGAATGTTTGGATATATATAGGGGCTTCGCCGCATATATTCTCATTCGTTCGGAAATGAAAATAAATTTTCATTTC
>JBBTSL010000063.1:0-1605 GCA_038064745.1 Patescibacteria group bacterium
ATCGGTAAGCACAACTGATGCGATTGTTTCACCGGGTGAGTATGCGGTCATAGTTCAGGATGATAAACAGTTCATCCTAGACTATCCGAATTTTTCCGGTTCAATTTTTGATTCTTCCTGGAGCAGTTTAAATGAAAGCGGGGAAGAAATTGGTCTGAAGGATAATGCGGAAAATTTTATAGAAGAGTTTACCTATATTTCAGCCTCCGATTATTCCTTAGAAAGGGGAAATCCTTTTTTAACTGATTACACAAACGTAAACTGGCGCGAAAATTCTACAGGAAATACAGTGGGGTTTATAAACACTAATTTTTCTACTGGCACTACCACTTCTCCAACCCCCACCGCAGACACCAGCACGCTCTGGAGTCAGATTAAAATCAACGAATTTATTTCTGACCCGACAAGCGGACCGGAGTGGATCGAACTCTACAATACCGGCACCAGCAGCCTCGACCTCGCTGGTGGCCTGCTCTGTGATAGCCGCGCCGGTGACTGTGCAATCGCGGACACTGTCGGCATCATCGATGCAGGAGGATTTCTAGTGATAAATCTCTCGGGCAGCCGCCTGAACAATGACGGCGACTCCGTTATTTTGAAAAATCCTTCAGGCGAAGTTATCGATCAAATTTCCTACAATTCCAACCAACTCTCCGTGAAGAAAGGCGAGGCGATCGCGAGAAATAGCGATGGCGCCGACACTGATGGCGCGGCCGATTGGTCACTAACCGAGACTCCGACGATGAACGCGAGTAATATCATCACCGCGCCGCCAGCCGCGTCGCTTCCGTCTGCTCCGGCTGTAGGCGGAGGCGCCAATCCCGACTATTTCACCGCTATACTACAGCCAAAAACGGAAAAGCCGACCACCACTAAGAAAACTTCGAAGGACACCACGACCATCATTTGGAACGTCGACTACCCGACACCAATCAGCCTAAATTCCTCAACCTTATTCGATGCGCATCGCTCAGCCGATCCGCGTGGTGGAGAAATTTTTTATACCTGGGATTTTGGCGACGGTTCTGCGGCTGAAGGTAGCCGAGTTGCCCATACTTTCGCCAGCTCGGGAATATTTACGATTCAGATCCGCGCGACGAGCACAGGAGGAACCATCGGACAAAAAAATTTTAGCGTTAAAGTCGGGACCAGCGATAGTTTAGTTTTCTTGAAAGAAATTCTGGTTAAGCCGGATATAAATGAAGACGAGTCAGTGACGATCAGCACGGTATCCACCGGCACCATCAACCTCAGCGGGTGGAAAATAGGCACCGACAATGACCGATGGTTTACGATTCCGCTGAATACGTTTCTGCGCCCGGACGGAATCCTGCGTTTCTTCAAAACCGTTACCCACCTCGCGTTCATCGATAGCGGCGGCAGTGTAATCCTGGCAAGCCCACAGGGCGTGGTGGTCGATATTATGGATTATGGAAAAGTAAAAAGAGGTGAAGTAATTTCCGGCGATCCGATTCTTGAAAATATTAGCGCCACTGATGTAGTACCAACTTCAAGCCAACCAACTTCTTCAATTTTATCAATCGAAGAGGCTTCAGATAAACCCGCCGGCTCAAACCTCGCCGTTATCGGCACGGTTCAGACTCT
>JBBTSL010000064.1:0-5041 GCA_038064745.1 Patescibacteria group bacterium
AGAGAGAATTTCCTGAAAATGTGATTTATATCCGACGCGTTGGACTACGCTATCGTCGTACAGGGGGTTGACAAAACTCCGGTTTTAGGGTATAATTAGCAGTTGTTAAATAAGGCAATTGGTTCGATGGTTAAGTGGATTTGGTCCATTTTCTCTGTCGAATCAGGCGATAGTGCCTTGTTTGATAGGTAGTTTAACCCGTAGTATTTGAAGTAAGAGGGGAAACAATGTCATTGTCCATGCAGAGTGCCGTAGCGGTCCTCACTGGTCCCACCATCAGGCGGAGCGGGAAGAACGCCCCGAGTCGTTCGTGGAGGGAGACGGTGCGGGTCCTCGTTCGGCTGAGCTTCATCTGCCGGATGGCGGCGGAGAAGAAGCGGATCGGGGAGGACTCCACGGATCGCATGATGCTCAAGTCCGCGATGGAAAGGGGTGCAATCACCCCTCAGCAGTACCAGCTCTGCGTCGGGCACCTCGACCAGTGCAAGCTCCCGGTCGCGAAGACGACCCAGTCGACCGCCCGCGAGCAGTACTGGTCGGCGGCGCCGGGCGCGCGGTCCTCCGGCTCGTCGATGAGGGGGGTGATCGGCCGGAAGCGGAGCTTCTAGCCCTGCCAGCCAGGCGAAACAGAGAGGCCGCGCATCGCGAGATGCACGGCCTCAATTCTTTTTAGAAGCAATTAATTTTTTGAAAGCTCAGCGTGGTAGTATTCTTCGTACAGATTCCAGAGTGTCTGGCAGAGCGCCGCTATGAGCGGGCCGATGACAAAGCCGGAGAGGCCGAAGGCTACGAGGCCGCCAAGTGTAGAGAATAAAACAATCACAGGGTGCATCTGAAGGTCTTTGCCTACTATCAATGGTCGTAGTAAATTGTCTACCGTGCTTATGACTAAGAGTCCGAAAAGCAAAATCACAACTCCCTGCCAAACTTGCCCGGTAAAGATCATAAATACCCCGGTAGGAAACCAAACTAGAAATGTGCCGGTTACCGGTATGGCGGCAAGCACAGCCATCGCGATCCCCCAGATTAGCGGGCTTGGCACGCCAGTCAAGAGGAAGAGCAGTCCGCCGAGTATGCCCTGTAGTCCGCCGAGCAGAATCGTGCTTTTGATGGTGGAGCCGGCGGTAGATAGGAATTTTTCGTAGAGCAGTTGTTCGTATTTTTTACCAAGTGGCAGGATAAACATTATCCTCTTTAGCATGCGGTCGCCATCTCGGAGGAAGAAGAAAGTGGAATAAAGCATCAGCACGAAGAGCGCAAAGAATTCCAGTGAATTTTGTGTGACTGTTTTGATTGATTCGTAAAGAAATTCTATAATGCTTTTGCCGACGTCATTTATTTGTTGTGAGATCAAAGCATCATTGATATTTATACTCGCCAGGTACGGTATGGAGTGTAGTGAACGGTTGATAGACTGCAAAAGCGCGCCAAGCTGGCCCTGAAACGAATTCAGATAACTGAATATGCCGACCAATTCTCGGACGAGAACGGTGACGATCAAAGACAATGGCAGGATAACGATGAGCGTGATTATGAGCAGGGTGAGGAGGGCGCCGGCATTTGGCCTTAGCAGCAGAGAGACTCTCTTGTATACGGGATAGAAAAGAGAGGCGAGCACCGCCGCCCAGAAAAGCGGGTAAAAAAATGGCCTTAGGACATAAAGCAACAGAACGCTCACCGTGACAAGGCTGATAACTAATGTGTAGTTGCGAAATTTGTTGACTTCCATAGGTTTAAATTATATCAAATTACTTGATCTTCGGCAACTTTTGTCAGCGAAAAAATTTGCCTCAAAGTTTCCGGTTTGGGTATGCCAAAAATAAAATTGAAGGCCGCGTATGTAAGGATGCCGACGATGATTGATGGTAGTAGCGACAGATGCATCACCGATAAATACGCTCCCATCCCGATGCTGGAAGCTAGAATTTTCAATAGTGTCCGGAGTTTAGGAAAAGTATTGGAATATTTCACGCTGATGACGGTGAGTAGGAGGCCGGCGTAGATTTCCGAAAAAATTGTTACTCCGACCGCGCCCGCCCAGCCGAAACGTGAAATAAAAATAAAATAACCGACTAGGCTTAGTAGGGCGTCCGTGCCGTAGACGATGAGCGCCTCCTTCTGGCGGTCGATGGCGAGGATGATGTGGCCAAATGTCATCCCGAAAGACGTACCAAGTATCGACAGGCTTAGCCATTTTAGGATTATTCCCGCTTTCGCGAATGATGCGCCACCGATCAGGATCATGATTGGCGTAGCGAGGACAAAGATTCCGACTATCATCGGGAATAGTAACCAGGCGATGAGGTCGACGCTCACCTGATATCGTTGTTTGAAATCATTGATCAGTCCACGCGACCAGGAGAAGGTGATAAGCGGCATGAGCAGGCCCATGACGATGGCGGCCACCTGGATGATGATGTCGAGTACGCGGTAGGCGGCGCCGTAGAGTCCGACCTGAGTCTGTGAAACGTACAGCGGCAGGATCACGCGGTCGGCCTGTAAATATATAGTGTTGAACATAACTGACAGTGCGGTTGGCCACATTTTAATGAACAGCGCACGCGAAATTTCGCGGTCAATCATGAAGCGAACTCGGCCAAAGTTATAAAAAAGATAAACGGTAGTGCTGATGGTCGCGATGGTGACTACTGACATCAGCGGTAGAAAACCTGCCTGACGCTGAACTAGTAGAATTATTCCGGCGACTAACAGGACACGGCCAAGAACTTCACTAACGGTAGCAACCATCATCGAGAGTTTTTGGCGGTAATAGCCGATGAAGCTTTGGTTTAGGGTATTACAAAAGAATGATAGCGACATGATTGCGACGGCAATTTTAATTTCAGCGCGATAGGGGAAAGCCAGAATTATAATCGGGGCGAGGCCGAAGCTGATGATGGCGGTCAGGAATCGCCAGGTAAAGATGGTGTTAAATAATTTTGTTTTGTCGAAGGCCGGCTCCGAGAGCATGTTCGAGGTCGTAACGGTGAAGCCGAAGTCAATCAGGACGCCGATGAATTGGAGGAAGCCGGTGGCGGTGATGTACCAGCCGAATTTCTCTGTGCCAAGGTTATGCGCCAAGATTGCAAATGCCAAAAAACCAAGAGCGGTGGAAATAGCCTTGCCGATGATTTGAATAGCGGTATTATGCGCGAGTGCGCGGGCGAGGGACATATGGGGGAGTATAACATATCCGAAACGCCCTTTGAAGTGGCAAACATGGTTGCCAAAGAGTAAACAAATTGGTATACTTAGGGTTGTTTTATGCCTATATTATCCCGTAAAAATTTAATGTTTAGCCTGCTGGTCGCTATCTTTCTGGCCAGTCTTCTGCCATTCGCCGCCAGTGCCGAGGAGCTTGATCCATGGAATCTGGGCATGGCAGAGCCGATGATTCGGGTCGGATTCCATAAGACCGACAAAAAAGTTCAGTTTGTCTCGCCTTTTGCATATACTTTAAATAGCGGTGGGAATGATCTCGGGGTTCTACCGGAAAATGAATTGGCCACCTTAACTTATACTGACGGAGTGTATTCTTTTCAGAGCGATTCACTGACGGTGACGAGCAGTGATTATCTCCGGCTGGTGCCGGGCGACCTAGAAAATTATTTTTCAATTCAAAATCTAGACCGGCATCTGGTCACGCGCAGTCAGTTGAATTTCAATACTTTCCGCGGCACTCTCGAATATCGGTATGCGCCGAAGAGCAAAGTGCCTTATCTGATAAATGAGCTCCTCCTAGAAAATTATGTCGCCGGCATCGGTGAGACATCCAACGGCGCGCCAGAGGAATATATTAAAGCGCTCCAGATCGCGGCTAGAACTTATGCTTATATGAATATCAGTAAAGTTCCTGCCACGACCGATCGGATGTTCGATGTCTATGCCAGTACGAACGATCAGCTTTACCTCGGCTATAATTTTGAATCAATTAGTCCGCGAATCGCTTTCTTCACCGGCGGGACGCGTGGAATGATGGTAACTTACGATAGTAAACCGGTCACGACGTATTATTTCAGCCGTTCGAACGGCTATACCAAAAGTAAAAAAAACGCCCCCTGGCTCCGGAGCGTGAAGGCCAAATACGACCAAGGGTATCGGATGCTCGGGCACGGCTATGGCATGAGCAATTACGATGCCGCTATGAGAGCAAAGAAGGATGGCTGGAGCTATGAGAAGATTCTGACTTATTATTACTCCGGAACGAAAATAGAGAAAAAGTATTAAGTCGCCAAAATTAGCCAAAATCACCCCTTTGCCATTGACAAAGGGGTGGTTTTTTGATATACTCAAACATTGTTCTTTTCACGGCAAGCCTTACATCCGAGCATGGTGCGCGGATAAGAGGTACGCCATTCACGAAGGAGTAGTACCATGGGAAAGCAGCTGAAGAGTAACATTGTTGGCGACATGATGCGCGGTGCCCAGATCGTCAAGGCGATTTCGGACGCGCTCCGAGATCGGAGTGTTGGTGATGAGTATCTGCTCAGGGTTCTCCGAGAAGGTTCGGACCTCCCCGGCAAGATCGCCGACCTTCTCATGGAAGGCGAGGACAAGCCGGCGCGTCTCATCCTCACCCCCACCGGCACCGTCAAGGTCAAGCCCACGGAGAAGTTGATCGCGTGCGAGTTCTTCACCAAGGAGAACCCGTCGGTCGCGATCTCCTACCTCAGCGAGAGCTTCATCAACTGGTTCCTCGGTAAGACCGAGGTGCGAGTGAAAGGTGAGGTCAATCTCCGCTACCACACTCTGGCCAAACCTTCTGTGGATGGCCCCATCATCGCCGAACTTGGCGGTGAGACCAAGGCCGAGACTACTCTCGCCGAGATTGTGGAGCTCATGATGATGCAGGCGCACCGTAAGTCGGACGCGCTTCTCGCCAACGGCTATGCGAACATCTTCTACGTTCGCAACGCTGTCGGGGTGTGTGCGCCGTGGTCCTGGCTTGGTTCCGCCGCTGGCTGGTACGTCGACGCCAACTCTGTCGCGTACCCGGACGGGTGGCGCGCTGGTCATCGCGTGTTCTCCCGCGATTCGTGAT
>JBBTSL010000065.1:0-2843 GCA_038064745.1 Patescibacteria group bacterium
CCAAACACTGGGGGGCGGGGGCCCACGCACCCGCCCCCACCCAAAAAATATTTCTATAACCTGTTAGCCAATGAAAATTCGTTGCTTAACAGGTCGTAGTAAGTCCAACGCAGTAAAACAAGGAAGGCCCCAAATGAACGAAGACGGAAGGAAAGACGGACAGCCCCTCGAAGTTGCGCTCGGTGACGATCTCCGTGCCGTTGGAGCGATGGCAGAGCAACGGGAACAGGCAAACCCATCTCTCGTGCTCACTGGGATGTTCAGTGGCTACAAGATCTCCCTGAACACCATCACCGGCGGCCCGATCGAGCTGGTCATCAGGCTCACGAAGGGTGCCGACGTGTACGTCCTCGCCATCACAAAAGACGGCACCGCGAAGCTCGACGCGCATGGTCAGTCATGCGAGATCGAAGAGCCCTTCGGCGGCGCCCACTAGCCACCGCGTCCACCGGACCCACCAGCCCGCCTTGCATCCTTCGTGGTGCAGGGCGGTCTTTCTTTTTAAGTGAGCGTTACTGTATAATAATTAGCACTATGCGCATCGGCATCGACGCCCGGATGTACGGCCCTCAGCAAGGCGGACTTGGGCGCTATATAGAACAATTAATTTTAAACCTTGAAAAATTAAATCCCAATGCGGATTTTGTTATTTTTCTGCGACAAGATAACTGGAACGATTTCGCACCGAGCAATCAGCGCTTTACCAAAGTTCTAGCCGATGTGCCGTGGTATGGACTTCGCGAACAATTTGAATTGCCAAAAATTATTCGAGAGACGAAAGTTGATCTGATGCATTTCCCGCATTGGAATGTCCCGCTTTTTTACAGCAAACCGTTTGTTGTCACCATCCATGATCTGCTCCTACTGCACTATCCAACGCGACGCGCCAGCACACTGGGTCCGGTTTTATATTTTATAAAAAATTTATTTTTCAGATTAATTCTGCGCCATGCCGCGAAACGCTCGAAAAAAATAATTACCGTCAGCAATTTTTCCAAAGAGGATATTGTGAAAAATCTGAATGTTTCGGAGGAGAAAATAACTGTTACGTATTTGGCGGCGAACCCCGTTGCCAACCCACCCCTACCCCGCCCGAGCGGGGAATCGAAAATTGCGAGACCATACGCGCTGTACGTCGGCGTCGCCTACCCGCACAAAAATCTGGACCGCTTACTCGAAGCCTGGAAAATATTCTACGAGAAGACCGGCAACCGATACCAGCTGGTGTTGGTGGGAAAGAGAAATTATTTTTATGACAAACTTCTAAAAAAATTTGAGGATCTGCTGGCAATGGGTCAGGTAATTTTTACCGACTTCGTGGATGATCAAACTCTCGATAATTTGTATCGCGAAGCCAGTGTTTATGTTTTCCCATCGCTATACGAAGGGTTCGGCATCCCTCCGCTCGAGGCGATGCTGCATGGCGTGCCGGTAGTGGCTTCCTCGGCTGCGAGCTTACCTGAAATACTTGAGGGCGCCGCTTTATATTTCGATCCGTTAATGACAAACGAGCTGGCGGAGACATTAATTAGCGCCTTTGAGAATCGGAAACTCCGCGAAGAACTGTCTAATTTAGGCAAAAATATTCTCGCCAAATACAGCTGGCTTACCACCGCAAAAAAAACTTCCGAAGTGTACCAAAATAGTGTATAATATAAGAAATCCCAAACGGTCAATGACCAAATCCCAAACACGATTGGACATTGGGGCTTGGTCATTGGGATTTAACTTTATTATGCCGAAAAAACCTCAACTTCGACGCTGTGGAGAGTGCAATAGCGTCGGGCACAACCGGGCGACCTGCCCAAAAAAATTAACTTCAAATTCTCCAAATAATTCCGCCGGGATGGTTAATTTTTTTATTCACCATGTTAATACTCCCGACGAAGCCTCGCCGCACGTGGTAAACCTAAAGACTACGAGAAGTGACTTGTGGAGCAACGTTAAATCTTCCGCGCCGGAGGCGTTATCTGATTCTTTATTTCATACTTATCATGTCCGTGAGGAAAAAATAGGACGGCAAACCCCACCTAACCTCCCCTTGGAAAGGGGAGGGAGCGAAATGGCGACCACGCCTTCCAAACTTTTCAGCGACCTCGAATATCCGAAAACAAATACTAAACATAAACACTTCGCGCTAGCATCAAGATTCAACGATGATAGTTTAAAAACTTTCAGAACTTTCGCCCTGCTCGCGATCGTTTCTATCGGCTTCATCGCTGTCGTCCCGAATTCGGCGAGAAGTTATTACGAAAATATCTCATTTACCAAGACTTCCATAATAGAGGATAGCACGGCGGGCTTCTTGGCTCTTCAGGAGTCAGTGACCGCGCTGAGGTCGGCCGACCTACCCTCGGCCGAAGCCGCGACGTCAGAAGCTCTGAACCGATTTAATCTCGCGCTAGGAAACCTCACTGGAAATCATACCGTACTGCAGACTATCGCCGGCATGGTGCCGTTCGTGCATGGTGAACTTCTGAGCCGCGAGAAAGTCCTACTGGCCGGCGGAGAAATTGCGCTCGGAAATTCATATTTGATCGGGACTCTGAAATCCTTCGCTGAGGGGCCCAGTTCGACCCTCACCCACAAACTCGATCAGCTTACTCTGTCGCTCGGCGCCGCCAATCCAAACTACGAACGCGCGCTTGCCAATCTCGATGCGGTCGATATCAAATCATTGCCATTGGAATATCAGGAGCAATTCAAAGACTATCGTTCGCTGTTTACAAACCTCGTGAAAAATTTCAAAAACATTGCAAACCTAAACGATACTCTGCAGGAGATCTTTGGCGGCCGCGGCCAGAGGCGTTATCTGGTGATATTCCAGAATCCGGCCGAACTTC
>JBBTSL010000066.1:0-6948 GCA_038064745.1 Patescibacteria group bacterium
TAATTATTTTTTGCCTATTTTTAATAGGTTGTGGTTGGACTGTTCATTTTCTTGCAGGCCCGGCTTCGGGCAACATATTTCTATAGAGAAAGTAAAAAAGGCAATTGGCAGGGTTACGCGTAATTATAACAGAGATTTTATTTGTGTAAAATGCGATATTAGAAAATTTTTTGATAATATAGACCACCATATTTTATATAAGCTAATTTGTTTAAGAATTTACGAACCAAAGATGCGTAAGTTGGTAGGCGGGATTATAAACAGTTACAAGTGCGGCTTGGGTCCAGTTGGTATACCAATAGGAAATTTAACATCCCAAATATTTGCAAATATTTATTTGCACGAACTGGATATTTTTGCTAAACACGAATTAAAATTGCGACATTATTATCGCTATGCGGATGATTTTATTTTCCTAATGGATACAAACGGTAAGGCGGAAGAAGTAGTTGTAAAATTTAGAAATTTTTTAGCAGACCATTTAAAAATGGAAATGCACCCAAATAAGATTATTATTCGTAAAGCAAGCTGGGGTATAGATTGGCTGGGGAAGGTTCTTATGAATGGTTATAGTTTATTAAGACTCTCAACTGCAAGGCGGATGATGGTAAATATTAAAAGAAAAGTTAATGATGGTGCGACTGCAGATGAATTAAAACCAACTGTAGCTAGCTATAACGGTTTGTTGTTAGGTACTGCCAGACGGAAAAGAGATGAACAAATCCGCCACGCCTTGGCGTTTTATCGTTGAGTATGGTATAAAATATGGGATTTCCTAGTGTACTTGCCGGGGCCTTGGCTTTGGCACAGCCGGTAATCTGATTAGTTTTTATTGCCGGAGCGAATTAAAAATTCGGAGCGTGGTAATTGCTAGTTATAAATGTTTGCGGCGCGGAAGGCGAAGAATGGATAAAAAGATGACAATGATGGATTGTTGAGTCGTTTTTTGGAGTAGGTATGGCCTCCACGCGATTCTTGAGGACGATGGCGATCGCAACGGCCTGAATGGCGGGAACCACGACAATGGTGGCCCTTCGAACGTGAATTACAATTGGCGTGACAATGCCAATGACAATCTGGCGGTTCGTCTCGTCCTCTCGCGCAACTTTATTTTGTTAATTATGGTATGATCTCACTCGTTCAAGGCAAAGTTATCAGCAAAACATTAAATGAACTCGTGGTGATGACTGCGGGCGGAGTTGGGTATCGCCTGCGGACGAGTCCGTCGGCAAATGTCCTGGCCGTCGTTGGGAGCGAGATTTGCCTTGAAACATTTTTGTCCGTAAAAGAAGACGCGCTGGATTTATTTGGGTTTGGATCGGCCGCAGAGAAGGAACTTTTCAAAAACTTTTTATCAGTGAGCGGGGTTGGGCCGAAGACAGCATTGCACCTGCTTGACCTCGGCGGTGTCGAGGAGATTTCGCTCGCGATTGTGCGGGGTGACATCGATTATCTCACCAAGGTCAGTGGGATCGGCAAGAAAACGGCTGAGAGAATTGTGGTGGATCTGAAGACAAAGTTGAAAGAATCTAGAATCTCGAATCTGGAATCTGGAAGTAAGGTGACCAACGGTCTTGAGGATGTGGTAGACGCGCTCGAGACGCTCGGGTATTCATCTTCACAGGCGCGTGAGGTAATAAAAAAACTTGATCCGAAAGATAAGACCAGTGAGCAGTTGTTGCGTGAAGCCTTGCAAAAAATAAAGTAGTAGTTTCTATATAAATAAGTTACGCCCGCTGCCTCTCGTGTGAGAAGTAGCGGGCGTTTTCGTCCGTTTCGATTTGGGTCTTAGGCCCTTTCTTGTTCGAGTCCGGTGATGACCAGATCTGATGGGCCGTTGAGCTTGTTGCCCATGTCGCCGGCGCCGGGGAGAACGTAATCGTGCTCATCGAGTTCCGGGTCGACGTTTACGGCGTAGATGATCGTATCCGGAAATTTGGTCCAGATGGTTTCCGCGCCTCGGGGCGTACAGATGAGAGAGACGATGATGTGGCGCTTCGCTCCCCCGCCCATGCCTTCATAGATTTGCTGCGCCTTTACCATGCTGCAGCCGGTCGCGACCACGCAGTCGGGGAAGATGACCATCGCGCCCTTCACGCTGTTGCCAGTTTTGCGACCCTGGACGGCGACACCACTGACATGTCCGGTATAGTCCGTCGTTCGATTCATCATGATGCAATCGAGGCGCTTTTGGCGATAGCCATATAGCGCAAGTTCGTCGACGCACGCATCTCCTGGGAGGAGCCCACCGCGGGCGATCGCGGTAACGACGACAGGTACGCTCAGATCAGGGGTTGGCCCTTTCCATACGCCCTTTGGATTGTGCTCAAACATGGACGTCAGCACTTCGCTCTGGATGGGGGTGAACTGTTCGTCGATGATCTTTGCCAGCAGTGACGAGTACAGCCGGCGTACATTCCGCCTGGCCTCATCCATCGAGACATCGCGGCTTCGGACCCGCGCGAGAAGCGAATTCATCACGGGGCTTTTGCAGATCTGCAGCTGATTCCGATACATTTTGGGGCACCTCGGTTGATGGTCCGTAGTTATAAAAAACCCAGTGAGACACGGACGGTGGCCTAACTGGGTCTATTCAAGGAGCAAACTTCGCTCATTTTAGGTGATTATTTGAGATTTGTCAAGGCTGTGAAGCTATTTTTTCGCGCAGTAATTTTTCAGCCACAACTGGATCAGCGCTGCCCTCGGTCGCTTTCATCACCATCCCAACGAGAAATTTAATCAAGGGTTCTTTGCCCGCTTTGAATTGTTCAACCTGTTTCGGATTATCACGGATCACTTCATCGACCACCTTGCCGATTTTACCGATGTCGCTGATTTGTCCGTAGCCTTTCTCCTCCATCACATGCGTCGGGTCGAGATCAACTCCCGATTCGAGCATTTCAATCAGAATTTTTTGCGCGTTGGTGGAGTTTACTCGGCCGGCAAAAATCAGCGCGATTAATTCGGCAAAATTTTCCGGTTTAATTTTCAGGGTTTTTATTTCGATATTACGTTCCTTCATCGCGCCCATCAACTTCGAAGTTAGCCAGCCACCGGAGAGCCTCGCAAGTTCTTGCTGGGGTTTTTGAACTTCGCCCTTTTTACTCGAGGAATTTTTTTTGGTTTCCGGCAGGTTATGAATCCAGTCATGCAATTCGCTGACAACTTGTTCGGTAAACTCCGCCCAGTGTTGATCGGCGGTTAGGAGGTAAGCATCGGCATAAGAAAAACCAAATTCCCCATGAAAACGCGAACGTTTTTCGAGCGGCAATTCGGGTAATACAATTTCTCCAGCCAGCTTCAATGGATGAAACGGCGGGATATCAGGCTCAGGGAAATATCGGTAGTCAGCGGCGGTTTCCTTGAAGCGCTGGTGGACGGTCGCTTGTTTATTGTCATCCCACCCCCGGGTCTCTTGTTGCCATGTTTCTCCGTTATTCAGCAGCTCAGTTTCTCGTTTGATTTCATAATCGATCGCCTTCTCGACGGCGCGGAAGGAGTTGATGTTCTTGCACTCTACCTTGGGATTTAATTTGTAGTTTCCGAGCGGCTTCACGAGGCCGTTCACAATTTCAAATTTTCCCTCTTCCTGGAGGCTGATATTGGCCTCGCAGCGCATCTGGCCTTTCTCCATATCGGCGTCGGATACGTCGAGGTAGCGGAGGATCAGCTGTAACTCCTGGCAGTAAGTTTTGGCCTCGAGGCCGCTCTGGATGTCGGGGTCGGAAACAATTTCGACCAGTGGGACACCGGCGCGATTGAAATCAACCAAAGTATTTCCCGAGGTGGAATGGTCAAGCTTGGCAGTGTCCTCTTCCAGATGAACGCGGGTAATCCCGATGACAGCGCGGTCGCGATGATTCTTATCTTTGCCAAGCAGGTTCATCAGGAGTTCGACTTTGCCATGCTCGCCGATTGGTTGGTCGTATTGGGAAATCTGATAGGCTTTTGGCAGATCAGGATAAAAATAATGCTTGCGGTCGAACTTGCTGAGTTCATTTATTTTGCAACCCAAAGCGTCAGAAATTTTCACGGTCCAAATTATGGCTTCTTTGTTCGGCACCGGTAACGTTCCCGGCTGTGCAGTGCAGACTTCGCAGATGTTTAGGTTTGGGGTATCGATAAAAGGGTTATTCGGTGAACTGCAAAACATTTTGGATTTGGTTTTCAATTCGACATGGATTTCGAGGCCGATAATCGGGATTAATTTGTTCATAGAATGGATATTTGAGTAGGGGTAGATTATCATTTAGACCCGGTTTTGGCAATAAAAAAAACCTGCACCACTTAGGGTGCAGGGCCAAAATATTTATTAAGAAACCGGCATCGGCAGAATTTCCTCAACGGGATTTTCTTTTAGGTTGAAGTATAGATTCATAACTGCGATCGTTGTAAGGGGGGTGAAAACGGCAGTGAATAGACTGCTGACGACATTGCCGAGGAGGGCGTTGGATTCGGATGTGAGTGGCAAGAAACTTAAAAGCAACAGACTAAGCGCGTTTGCTAGCGCGACACCGACGCCAAAAACTACCATTGGCAGGACCAGGCGCCATGTAACTCCCCACCATCGCCCTCGGACAAGTTCTTTGCTTGATTTCATAGCCGCCCAGCCACGTTCGCCAAAATGAACTACGCCGAATATAATAAAGGCGTACCAAACCGAGAATATTATTCCCGGAACAAGGAAAAATAAAGTGCCGACTATTACTAACGCACCTTTGATAATTGAAACAAATATTGCCGGCCAGAAAAAACCCAGAGAAGCGGTGTAGTGTTCTTTCCAGTGGTCGGTCTCTTTTACCTTCAAATATTTTCCGATGGCGTGAGTCAGGGCGAGATAGCTCCAGAACCACATCACAGCCGAGGCGATCACGAGTAGTAGGATGATAATGTTGGTCGGCAGGGAGGTGGCCGGGAAGGAGGTGTTCAGATATCCGCCGAATGAACCGGAGAGGACGAGGACAAATCCAGGAATAAAAAGAATCAATGAGTAGATCGCCCAGTCATGCCAATTTTTGACATAGTCTCTCCAGCTTTTCGAAATTATTTCCTCCGGGCTTAGTAACATATTACTTAGTTAAGATTTGCTTAAATAGCTTGATTGCTGACGTTTTCATTATATCAATTTTATCATTTCCGGGCAAATAGTGGACTTTGGTGCCGTGTGCCTCGAATAGCTTCTTGTATTCCTTAGAATAAAAAAGGTCCGCCGCCTTGGTTTGGAAAGCCAGCTTCTCGAAGACAGCGTTATCCTGTTTTTCGCTGCGCTTTTTCAGTCTGGCGAGCGCTTCCTTCGGATTAACCTTCATTATTATCAAGTGCTCCGGAGCGTATTCCAGCGCCAGCGAGTTGCCGACCATCTCAGCGATTTCTTTGATGCTTAATTTGCCGGAAAGCGTCTGGTAGCAAAGAGAAGTGCTGACACCCCGATCGGAAATAACGCACTTTTTTTCTTTGAGGGCCGGGATGATGATTTTGTTGTAGAGAACAATCCGGTCAAGCGAGAACGCATGGGCGATCGCTTTTTCCGGGTAGTGGTTATTGGAGTTTATCAATTCTTCGCGCAGGACTTTGCCGATACCGATGTAAGTCGGCTCACTGGTAAAAATAAAATCGTAGGATTTAAGCTCGTGGAATTCAGGATATTTACCATTCGCCAGCCAATAATCCCTCAGATCAAAAATAGCGTTACCCTCTCCGGTCAGGTATTCTTTCAGCACCGCCACAATCGTGCTCTTGCCGCTACCGTCGATGCCGTCGATCATTATGAGCATATAGATATTTTCATTAGTAATTCCCCGCTTGGGCGGGGTAGGGGTGGGTTGGTCAACATTGTCGAACCCACCCCCGGCCCTGTGGCCGACCCCGCCCGAGCGGGGAATACATCAGCCCGATGTTACTTTGTGTATTTCAAAAACGAAAATCCATCATGGTCTTCACGCCAGACTTCTTTCCAAATTTTCAGATCAATCTCAGGGAAAAATACGTCGCCATCCGGTTCGAGGTCTACGCTGGTGATATATAAGGTATCGACGCGGTCGATCGTCTGGCGGTAGATGCTGGCTCCACCGCAGACGAAGACATCTTCATCTTTTAATTTTTTGAAAGCATCATCGAGCGAATAAAAAATTCTTACGTCTGATGGTACTTTAAAATTTTTATCCAAGGTTATAACAACCGACTTTCGTCCCGGTAACGGTTTGCCCAGGTAGCCGAGGATGGATTCGAAAGTTGCCTGGCCCATGAGGCAGGTCTTGCCCAGAGTCATCTTTTTGAAATATTGAAAATCCTCCGGAATGTTCCAGGGGATTTTATTTTTTACGCCGATGCAATTATTTTTGGCGACGGCGGCGATGAGGGAGAAAGACATATTAAACAGCGATTTCGAACGAAATCTTATCAAAACTTTGATAATTTATAACTCTGGAGTCCTCGGAGCCGCGCCAGTCGAAAATCGAAGTGAAATTATCGGTTTGAATAGTCGGCAGGGGAAATTTATTCGGGTCGCGGCTGAGTTGCTCTTTTGCACCTTCGACGTGGTTTACAAATAAATGGACGTCAGCCAAAAAACCCACTAGTTTTCCTTCCTTGTAGCCAGTTTCTTTGGCAAGCAAGTGGAGGAGTATGGCGTAGCTGGCAATATTAAAGGGCAAACCAAGCATTGTATCCACCGAACGCTGATTCCAGAGTAAGTTTAATCGCCCGTTAACCACGGTAATTTGATAGCAGTAGTGGCAGGGGGGAAGTGCCATTTGGTCGAGCATACTTGGATTCCACGAGTTCACAATCATCCGTCGGTCGTTGGGATTTTTTTTGGCAGTTTCAATAATGTTTTTTAATTGATCAATGCCTTTTCCGGTGTAATCCGTATCATAATTTTCGTAAGGCGCGTTGAAGTGTCGCCATTGGAAACCATATATTGGTCCGAGGTCTCTTTCTTCTAACATT
>JBBTSL010000067.1:0-4903 GCA_038064745.1 Patescibacteria group bacterium
TAAAATCCGTCCAGGGCGACGAGGAGAGCGCGGCGGAGGTAGAAGCGGTGCGGAGCGAGAGTGTCACTGAGCTTGTGCTCGGGAGGGTGGAGTCTTCATTCCAACTTAACTCACTCATCGTGTTTACCGAGTTACCAGAATCAAATGGCACCGAGACGAGCGTGCCGGTCGGAGTGTACTGACCATAATTTGCGGTGCGAGCGGCGATGTTGGTGGTACCACTGTCATATTCTTGAGATGTATAAACTACTACTATTTTGTTGTTGGTTGGATTCAGTGCTAGCCGAGAAGTTACATTAGTCACAGCCGTACTGGTCGAGAGATCATTCCTTGCGCCCCACGTCAGTCCGCCGTCGGTGGAGGTGCGCAGGGCGATGTTGCGAAAGGAGGTGTTATTACTATATTCAGTTGAATAATATGACACATAAAGATTGTTCAAGGAGTCGACGGCCATAGAGGGAAGAGCAGCTGAAAGCAATGTTGAATTTGCAGTTACATCGCGGCGCGCGCCCCACGTCAGTCCACCGTCGGTGGAGGTGCGGAGGGCGATGTTGTACACGGTACTAAAATATTCGTATGAATAATACGCCACATAGAGATTTTCGGAGGTGTCGAGCGCGAGAGTGGGCCATCGGGAATCTGCCGTTGTACTTGCCGTCACATCTCGCCGCGCGCCCCAAGTCAGACCGCCATCGGTGGAAGTGCGTAGGGCGATGTTATTTATGGAAGTGCTGCTCGCGAATTCACCGGAATAATATGTCACATAGAGATTGCCCGAGGAGTCGCGAACAATAACTGGTATTAGAGCAGTAACTGTTGTACTAGCCGTAACGTCACGCCGCTCCCCCCAGGTTAGGCCACCATCGGTAGAGGTGCGAAAGGCGATGTTCCAAATTCCCCCCCCACCAACCAACTCATCGGACGCATATGTGACGTAGAGATTTCCGAAGGAGTCAAGGATAATGGTGGGGTCGGCAGAGGTGCTACTAGTGTTCGCCGTAACATCGCGCCTCGCGCCCCAGGTGAGGCCGCCGTCAGTGGAGGTGCGCAGGGCGACGTTATATATGGAGGCACCACTGAATTCAGAACTATGATATACGACATAGAATTGATTCAATGAATCGAAAACGAGGACAGGTCTTGAAGGAGGATAACTGGTCTCAATCGTAGACAGGGTCAAATCACGTCGCGCGCCCCAGGTTAGGCCGCCGTCGGTGGAGGTACGAAAAGCAACGTTGCCGACAGAGGCGCTAAATTCCCTTGAAGTATATACCAAGTACAACTCTCCCGTGGAGGTATTAATTACTACTCTAGGAGAAGCAGCAGTTGAAGTCGCAGTGGCAGTCGCATCCACCCTTGCGCTAAAAACCAGATTGGATGGGTCGGGCCCAAGCATCAAATTCTCCCCGACAGTAATATTCGTGGCAGTGCTATAGGTAGTAGTAGCCGTGGTCGGGTTGGCATCGCCGTCACCCGACACTCCGCCAGACCAGCCTGATTGAGTGAAGATGTTGACAGCGCCGAGAACAAAATTTTTCTGGTATGGCGACAATAATTGAAAAATAATAACAAAAATAAGGACCCAGGCAACGGAAATATGCAATGGCGCCAGAGACGGGTGTAAGACGGCGGCGATGAACGCCTTTATAAATTTTTTCAGGTTTTGACCCCGGCTGTCTGCCATAATCAGTAAATTTTTTTCCAAACAAAACCCGCTAGGGTTTCATTTTATTTATTTTAATTGTATCAGTATTTTAGCTTATTGTCGAAGGGGCAGGATTGACAATTGTTATCTATAATGCTTTAATCAAATCAATCAAGCCCATATAAAACGGGCGTGAGAACTCACAAGGAAGGGCCAAACCATGAATCGTTTGTTTCCGTTGTTCATTTTTGTCGTCTTGCCGCTTGGTTGTAATCCCGGCGGTGATCGTTGTGTGCGGTACAACTTCTACAATCAGTTCTCTTACAGAGTGACGCCGACCCAATGGACGACGGATGGCATCGCCATCGATCCGACCGGGCAAGAGGCGCCGCCAGAGCGCATCGACGAGCTCACCCATGAGGTGGAGACTTGCCTCGCGGACGCCTTTGGCAATCCGCCGCATTTGCCGGACGATGTCAGGCGCGACGCGGATTGTCTCGTGGAGACCTTCACGCTTCCGTACGACAGAGTGTGTCTGACGGTGAAAATCCCGGACGATTGGACGCTTTCCTGCTCGGGGGACCAGGTGCTTCCGCGCGTAGCTCCGGCGGAGCTCTGTCGCGCCAAAGGGCTGGAGCCGTCTCCCGAATGCCCTTGCCGTTGGCGAGGGGGAATTCAGGACAACTCCGTCATCGTCGTCACACCGAATCTGTTTCTCTACAAGGATCCGCTCGTTCGTATGATCACGAGTTGCAACAACCCGTGGATGCATCCGAGCCTGGCGGCTTGTCTGAACTGAAAATTCGCTTTAGCGCTCCCCAAGGCCAGTTGGGGAGCGCGTTTCATTTATCACCAGATGCGGATTGGACCTACCCTTGCCAAACGCAAAAAATTAGAGTATTATAAGGACCTATAAGGTATTATTTTCTCAAATTGCTTATGTCAGACGAACAAACCAATTTCAATGAACCAATAGTCCAGCCTTCACGTCTCCGCGTTGCCGGGGCGTTCTTGTTTGAGCTGATCAAGGTAATAGTGATGGCTGGCGTTACTATCGCCCTGATCCGTTATTTTTTATTCAAGCCGTTTTATGTGAAGGGCGCGTCGATGGAGCCAAATTTCATGGATCATGAGTATCTGATTATTGATGAATTGTCATATCGCCTCCGGCTGCCGGAGCGGGGAGAGGTGATAGTTTTCAAGTATCCAAACAATAAACAGGAATATTTTTTGAAGAGAATTATCGGCCTTCCCGGCGAGCGGGTGAAGGTAGCTGACGGACACGTTACGATTTATAACAACGCTCATCCGGAGGGAGTCGTGGTGTCGGAAGGTTATCTACCAGATGAACTTATTACCGCGGGCGACAATCAGACTGTCACGCTCGGCGTGGAGGACTACTTTGTGCTGGGCGACAATCGCCCCAACAGCTTCGACTCGCGTCGCTTCGGCTCGATCAAGAAAGACCTGATAGTAGGCAAAGTATTTATTCGCGGTTGGCCGCTATCCAGGATTCAGAAATTCTCCGCTCCAAGCTTTGGTAATTTAAACAATTAATATATGATGAAAAAAAAATCTCCTGCTAAAACAAACAAGAAAGCCCTGGCGAAAGAGAAGAAGGCGGCGGCGCCGGAGGCCAAGAGCGCCAAGAAATCCTATAACGTCCTCCGGGGAATGCGTGATATCCTACCGCGCGAGGATAAATATTGGCGAACTTTCTATCGCACCGGGCAACATCTGGCCGATTTCTATCAGTTCAACAAGATCGAGACTCCGATTCTAGAGGAAGCCAGCCTCTTTGTCCGTTCGATCGGCAAGGGGACTGATGTAATAGAGAAAGAAATGTATATTTTCGAGGATCGCGATGGCACCAAAGTTTGCCTTCGACCTGAGGCGACCGCCTCGATCGCGCGCGCCTACATCGGCAATGGCATGTGGAACAATCAGCAGCCGGTGAAGCTCTGGTACTGGGGTCCGATGTTTCGCCATGATCGTCCGCAGGCCGGGCGATATCGCGAATTTTTCCAGGCCGGGTTCGAGACCCTCGGCATCAAGGATCCGGCGGCAGACGCTGAGATTATCCTCGTGGCTTATAGCTTCTTCAAGGATATCGGCTTGCCGGTCGTAATACATATAAATAGTATCGGCACTCCGGCGGAGCGTGAACGCTATATCAATGAGCTCGTCAGCTACTATCGCAACAAGCGCAGCTACCTCTGCGAGGATTGCCGAAATAGGATTTCCAAAAATCCGCTCCGTCTTCTGGATTGCAAAGAGGAAAGTTGCCAGAAGGTGAAGGAGAGCGCGCCACAGATCCTGGACTGGCTCGAGGAGGACTCCAAGAATTATTTTATGAAGGTCCTCGAATATCTTGATGAGCTAAACATCCCGTATATTCCAACTCCGAGTTTGGTGCGCGGACTTGATTATTATACGCACACGGTTTTCGAAATTTATCCGGCGTTTGATGATGCTGAGCCGAAGGAAGTATCGGCGGATAAGGAAGGCGAGCAGAAGCCGGCAACGTCCGACAATAATTCGCTCCCGGCGCAGGCCGCGCTCGGCGGCGGCGGCCGCTACGATCTCCTCGTAGAGGAGCTCGGAGGCAAGCCGACTCCGGCTTGCGGAGTCGCGCTTGGCCTCGAGCGCGCCGTGAATGCCCTCCGCCAGCAAGCCGAGAAAAACAACATCACCGTTCGCGATATTAAATATGAGATATTTTTTGCTCAGCTCGGAGACGATGCCAAACGCCTGGCTCTGAAGCTGATCAATGAGCTGCGCGGCACGGGGATCCAGCTGGCGTTCAATTTCTTCAAAAGTTCTCTCAAGGCTCAGCTGGAGCTGGCGAACAATCTGAAGGTGCCATACGTGGTGATACTCGGCCAGAAAGAAGTTCAGGATCATACGGTGATCATCCGGGATATGGAGTCCGGCGTGCAGGAGATCATCGATCAGAAGAAACTTGAGGCAACTCTAAAAAAGAAATTGAGCAAGGTGAATGGCGATAAGTAAAATGTAACTCAGGACCTCACCATGTCACCGTTGGGCGACAAGACCTCACCCCGCCTCTCCTTGGAGGAGAGGGGCAACGTTTTCCTTCTCCTTCAAGGAGAAGGCGAGGATGAGGTCCAGTGGCAACATTTTGTAATTTTGACATTTTGCTTTTTATTCATTATAATGGAATGAGTGTTTATATTTAATTTTTTGAAGGAGGTGTATAACTGTGTCCGGTATTAAACGGAAGAAAAATGAATCGTT
>JBBTSL010000068.1:0-359 GCA_038064745.1 Patescibacteria group bacterium
TCAGACATGTAATTGTAGCGATGTTTATGTTGGTGGAATTTGGATTGGAAATGATTGCAACTGTGGTTCTGTCATCGGGGGAGTATGTAATTGGACTCATGTTGATTGTCCCGCCGGGACAGTAAGGACGAGTACGGTTGTCAGTAATGACTGCAGTGTAATGAATTCAGGATGTAATTTAGGCGGAACGGCACAATTATTTACTGGTTATTGCGGATGCGGGTATAATGCTGACGATGTATGGGAATGCCCCAATTATATGATTACCACCTATACCTGTGAACCTACCAGTAACTTCATCAATATGAGTTGGTGCAGGCTTTCGGACCGAACCTGTCAGCCCACCAGTAGCCGTTACA
>JBBTSL010000068.1:369-2289 GCA_038064745.1 Patescibacteria group bacterium
CAACTTATCTACCAGGTCAAACAACCGGTGTCTGCTACACTACAGCCTCCAGTTGTAATAACGCCTGCTATATTCCTCCAACCCCAACTCCAATTCCTCCGCCTACCTGCTCGGGAAGTTGTGCTCCGCAAAGCTCAACTACTTATGACGCTTCCGGAACTTTTTATGCCTATGCTTACGGAGTTTCCAATGCAACGATGGTTAAATTCCCAACCTGGTCTGATCCCGGTGGTCAGGATGACCTTGTTTGGTATGACTCAACCAATTTGGGGGGCGGGACTTTGAGAGCAGCCATTAATCTGGCCAGTCACCCTGGAATAGGGACGATTAATGTCCATATATATATGGATAATAATGGATATTCAAACCAATGGTGTTGCAGTGCCAATTTTACCCGTCTTGCCGTACCTTCTACACCCGTCGGTACCTGCGGAACCTTTAATACAACGAACGCGACGACTCCTGTTACCTGGACATGGGGGAATGGAACCGGTATCCAAGTCTGGGATAGTACAGGTTACTGGTGGTATAATTCCAGTGCTTCTTCTCCTTTAACCATTTCCGGTATCCCCCCGGGAAGAATAGTTTCTGCTCGGACAACCTATAATTACACTGACTTCTCCACTGTAGGCACGGTCACCTGTCCGTTACCTGCTAATCAAACTACCGTAGTCAATGGTGTACTGAGACAAAGATCAGGCACAGGTTGTTATCAAGCTGACTCATCAAATAATTTCAACATCTTGACTTTGATAGGCTCCACAGGAGATAGCTGTGTCACCGTTGCACCCTGTACTTTTTCTCTTGACAAACAACATGCTGTATCCTACAGCTGTACGGTAACTTGGGATAATCAAGCCTGCGTTGCCCTGGGCCGTCAGCCAAACACAGCTCAGACACTGTCAATAAATACCTTTGCCACCGGTTATAGTAGCGGTCAGTTTTCCAATGCCAGCTGTGCCCTTAACGGAACCACTCTTCCAATTACGGCCGGAGTTAATAATGGCAGTGCCGATATTGCTTTTAATTTTTCCGGAAACAACTGGTATAAATTAAAAAGCACTTCGTTTATTGGTTCATCGACTACGGGTATAGCGGTACCGGCATTTGTTAGTCAATATATACCAGGCGACGTAGATGATGACACCTCAAAATATTTCATTATTGGGGACGCCGGCTCGGTACTCAATACCACCGTACTACCAAGCACTTCATATTCCAGTTCAAATAACTGGCGTGATTCCTCTTATCCCGAATCTTTCTCTATGAATTCATCAGGCTTTTTAAGTTATATCAAATCGAGAAAAGAACATACAAAGATTGATGACTTGAGTAAAATTACGGCTGATGGAATCTATGACTGGAACGGTACCGTTCCTTTGGATATTACCTCCGTTCCTCCTCAATTCAACTCTTTTAAAGTTGTTCTTATTGTCTCCGGAACGGTTAATATTAATGTTGCTGACTTTAGTCCAACAAATAAATCCCTGGCTCTTTTAGCCGACCAGATAAACTTCAGCAATACCACAACACAAGCAAGTGGAATTTTTATTGCCAATACAATTAATACCGGTAATCCTGCTAATCAGGGACTTAAGATCATTGGTAACTTGATCGCCCAGACAACCTTGACCAACGGCCGCATTTGGTCTGATACTTCGCGGCCATCTATCTTTATTGTCTTTGACCCAGTCCAGTACCTCAATCTGTTACCATATTTAAGTACGGCTAGTTATGACTGGAGACAGGTGCAGTAGTATTTGAAATATAGCTTACTACTTGATACTTCATGCTTAATACCTTATATTAAAACTATGTCTGATAAATATTTTTGTTTGGATATTGACGAAAAATTTACCAAGTTGGTCGATGCTAAAAAAGTTGGTGATATTTTAGAATTTACAGCCTTAGGGAAAGCGG
>JBBTSL010000069.1:0-2523 GCA_038064745.1 Patescibacteria group bacterium
GCTTAGGCTGGCCGTCGCCGCTTTTCGTTGTTGCTCCTGTTGGAAAAGTTTTTTTAAGGCCAGCGACGCCTTATCAATCATTTTTATTGCCTTGCCTATTGTCTTGGCAACTGGGCCGACATTAAATATCGCGTAAAATAGTGGCATCAATATTGCGGCTGGGATCCCAATGATCAAAATTAATCCAAAGGTTGGAATGACAAGCGGCGGAAAAATTTCTATCCACTGTATGACAGCATATGTAATCGCCGCCGACTTTCTAGCAATTTCTAAAACAAATTTCATTAGTCTTAGGATATTAATTTTTTGTTTTAAACCACCTTGTTCAAACGCTCTAAGCATCATGCTAATACCCGGTATCTTCTTAATTATATGGGTAATCATGCCGTTAAAAAGTTTACCGCCGCCTTCCACGCCGGCGCCACTTGACGCCGACAGCTTAGTCTCGGTTTTTCGATTTTGATCTTGTCGTTGTCGAGCGGCGCTCATGCTAACACCAATGCGTCCCTGTTCTTCTTGTGGAACTTCAGTTTGCGCCCGGCTCGAAGCGCTCCTTGAAGCGATGTTAGTATTCCCCAGGTCGCCTTTTAGCAGGTCACCTTCAGAATTTTCGTCAGAGGCCTGCATGCTTTTCTGTCGGTCCATTTCAAAATTAACAGCGGCCTCATTTTGCTGGGCGGGGTTAAGTTCGAATTGTGAACCACCATCGGCCATATTTGAAGGAGTCAAATAAAATTATTTAACAAATAAAACGTTATCGCTGACGGTAAGCGTGTAATTCTTCTTTACCTTCTTTTTCAAAATTATTTCTGACATCAGATTCTCGACTTGATCGCGGACAAATCGGCGAATCTCGCGCGCGCCGCTGTTATTCTGCGGTAGTTGCGAGATCACCCACCCGAGGACCAGTTCGTCGGGAGTGAGGACGGTGTGGTAGTGATGGAGCTGCTCATTGAAACGCTTCAGCTCAAGCCCGGCAATGCGCGTCAAAGTCTCCTCATCCAATGATTTGAAGAAACAAACCCGATCAAGGCGATTCATAATTTCCGGAGAAAAATATTCTTTTAATTTATCCATAACGCGAATTTCCGTTTCCTTTTTATTTTCGATCGTCCTACCAAATCCAAACGACCCCTTCTTCATATCATCTGATCCGTATGAGGTGGTAAGGATGATGATGGCGTGTCGGAGTGAGACCTTCCGGCCAGTCGAGTCGGTGATCTCGCCGTTCTCCAACATTTGGAGGAGGAGCTTCACGATGTCCTTGTGCGCTTTGTCAATCTCGTCGAACAGGATCACGCAGTGCGGATTCATTTTAATTTTGTCGGTAAATTGGTTGCTTTCTTTGAAGCCGATATAGCCGGCGGGAGAGCCGAGGAGCTTCGAGACGCCGAAGCTTTCGTTGAATTCGCTCATGTTTAATTTGATGAATGATTCCTGATTGGCGTAGAGAATTTTGGCGAGAGTTTTCGCGAGTTCGGTCTTGCCGACGCCGCTCTCCCCGACGAACATAAACGAGGCGAGCGGGCGCTCCGGATTGCTGAGTCCTAGTCGCGCCTGGCGGACAAGCCGGCTCACATCTGCAACTACTTCATCCTGACCAACGATGAATTCGCGAAGGCGCTCATCGAGAGTGTCGAGCGAGCTTGAATCATCGAGCAGGAGATCGCTTGGCTTCGTGCCGATAATCTTCGCAACCTGCAGGAGCACATCGCGCTCGGTAATCGTGCCGAGGATCTCAGGTTTTTTGTCCTTGCTTTCGACGACGGCTTTCTTCATTTCGGCGTGCAGCTTTTCTTCTTCTTTCTTTAATTCGACCGCAGAGGCGAATTTATCGTTCCGCGCCGCGTTTTCTTTGGCGGCGACTACCTTCTGTAATTTTTTCTCAAGCTTCGAAAGTTTGCTCTCCGGGCCCGCCACCTTTATTTTCAGGCGCAGCGCGGCCGCGGTCTCATCGATGAGATCGATCGCTTTGTCCGGCAGGAATTTGTTGGTAATGTAGCGCTCTGAGAGGCGCACGGCGGCGGTGATCGCCTCGTCGCTGACCCGCACGCGATGGAAGAGCTCGTAATTTTCCTTCACGCCCTGAAGAATAGTTATAGTATCCTCGAGAGACGGCTCTTTCGCGTAGACACTCTGAAATCGGCGCTCGAGCGCGGCGTCGTTCTCGATATATTTCTTGTATTCCGCCGGTGTAGTCGCTCCGATACAGCGAAGAGAGCCGCGTGATAGCGCCGGCTTCAGGATGTTGGCGGCGTCCATCGTACCGCCATTGCTTCCGGCGCCTACTATATTATGGAGTTCATCGATAAATAGAATAATGTTCGGATTGTGAGTCGCCTCGTCGATAACCTGGCGGAGACGCGCCTCAAATTCGCCGCGATAAATCGTGCCGGCGATCAGCATGCTCATATCGAGACAATAAATTTTTTTGTTTAGAAGCAGATCTGGTACGTCGCCCGCGATGATTCTTTTGGCAAGCCCTTCGACGATCGCCGTCTTGCCGACGCCCGGCTCGCCGAG
>JBBTSL010000070.1:0-908 GCA_038064745.1 Patescibacteria group bacterium
GAAAGCCCTTTGCCATATCATGCTCAAACATCGCTCCAGCGATGGTATAAGCATCAGGCCCTTGGCGAGTCTGTTTTAATTCACCTTTATCCAGTATTTTTTTGACGATATCGAGGTATGCCTTCATACTTTTAACTTTATAACTTTATAACTTTCTACTTCACCCCGTCGACCCCCAGCCGCCGCGGCTTTGGTCGGACATTTGATCGACCTCGCCCCACTCGGCTTTATCGATCTTAACAAATATTCCCTGGCAAAGTCGTTCGCCTTTCTTGAATTCTATTTCGTGGTCATTAAAATTTTGAATAAACAGTTTGAGTTCATCTTCTTCTCCGCAATAATCTTGATCAATAATACCGATACTATTTGGAAGCCTAAGACCTCTTTTTTTTGCAAGGCTTGAACGGGCGGCTATCATTAGCATAAATCCCGGTGGCGTTTCGATTATGAAATTAGTCGGCAACATTACCGTGCCGCCAGCGGGCACTGTAGTATCGACCCTCGAATACAAATCAAACGCCACCGACCCGGGCGTGTGATACTCGGGGAGGGGGAGAGATTTATCAATGCGTTTAATCTTTACTTGCATGTCGGATGCTCTTTAGAATTTCCTCTATCTGTCGGTAAAAATCATCGAAGGTGCCGTCGTTCATTATTTTGAACTCGGCCTTGGCGCCAAGGCTTTTTATCAGTCGGTCGGCTTCGGCTTGCTCGTCGGCAAGAAATTGTTCGTAGGTTTTTTTATCATCTCCGGGATTTTCGTTGCGTGCCACCAGCCTTCTCCATCGGAGCTCCGGCTCAGCGGTGATGTAGATCAGGTGGAAGCCCTGGCTCCTCTCAAGATAGGTGATGTCCGTCGGCCGGCGAATTCCCTCCACAGCGACGATTTCTCTCGGAGCATTTTTAAC
>JBBTSL010000070.1:918-1388 GCA_038064745.1 Patescibacteria group bacterium
ATATCCTGTCCGAAATTTTCGCGCATTACGGTGGAGAGGCGCTGTAAATTTTCTCTGGAATTCTCGAGGTAGACTCGCTTCAGAATGTCTCTCAGCATTGTCGAAAATCGATATGACTCGGTGCCATATTTCTCCTTCAGATATTTGCAAATTGTTCCTTTGCCGGAGGCTAGGTCGCCAACGAAACCGAGGATTATTTTGGACATATTTTATTTTTTAGCCCACTCTGAAATATATTCGCGGCATTGTATTCCGGCCGCATCCAGAAGCCGACGGCTGGCGATGAAAGCGTCCACATCGTGGTATTTGTCGCTTTCGTAAATAACTTCCACAATACCGTTTTGAATAATCGATTTGGCGCATTCATTACAGGGGAAAAGCGTGCAGTAGAGTTTGCAGCCTTTGGTGGATTTGTTGGCGTTATACACGGCGTTTTCTTCGGCATGGCAGACATAGGCATATTTGGAGTC
>JBBTSL010000071.1:0-1088 GCA_038064745.1 Patescibacteria group bacterium
CACGGTAGGATATTTGTACTCCTCCGCCCAGTCAAAAGTTCGAAAATCGTTGAGTAGGGCGAGCATAAAATAGACCGCTTTTTTAGCGGTCTATTACTTTAAGAATCTCTCAAAAGCCTGACGAGCCGTTTGTTTTTTCTTCACTACCTGCCATAGGGCATTGAGGAGCGGCAAACGCCGCGGATTAATCCCGCGAGCCAGCTTCCGTATGACCGGGAGCGACTCCGTGCCTTCGCTTTGCCCTTTTTGCAGAACGGTAAGTTTCTCACCCACTTGTTCGTTGCGCGAAGATGAGCTGAGGCCGGTCGCGATGAGATCCCCGAGGCCGGCGGTACCGAGAGCGATTTCCTTTGGCAACTTCCAGGCTTCAAACAAAGCTACCATCTCTACCATCGCCTCGGCCACGATCCAGCCCTTACGATTGTTGCCCCACCCGAGCCCCTCCGCTACTCCTAGTACAATTGAATAAATATTTTTCATTACTCCCGCCATCGCCACCGCTCGAAGCGCCGTCGTAAATTCCAGATGAAGCGGCGCCTCTGCAAAAAGCTTTTTCAAAAGTAAGAAACTTTTCTCGTCATTAACCGCAAGCATTGCCAAGCCACCCTTATCGCGCCGCAATTCCTCGACGAGCATTGGCCCGCTCAGAAGTCCATATGGCTGGGCGCGAGACAAAGATTCCTTCAATACCACATCCATAGTTTTGCCCGTGGCCGCTTCCATCCCCTTGGCAATAGTGATGACCGGGACTCCCCTCCTCAGAAATAAAGCGATCGTCTCGGCTACTTCTCGAACCGCGAATGAAGGAACACACAAAAATACCGCGTCTGCCTGTGGCGCGGACACTTCGAGCGCCTGCTGGTTGGGCACTTTGCCCTTCGCCATATCCCAATAAATAACCGTGGGACGCAGAGAAGACCCGGCCATAAACTTCCCGAGCACGCTTCCCATTTTCCCTTTTCCAATTATTAAAACTTTTTTTGACATACAAAATAATATCTCTCATCAGTATAGCACCAAAAGACATCTTCATCTAATACAGCGGCTATACTTTCTTACATTTTTATGATACTATTACGATTATAATT
>JBBTSL010000072.1:0-1360 GCA_038064745.1 Patescibacteria group bacterium
GAGGGAAGGCGCGCATGGCTGATTGCAGAAATTTTCCGCCGCGCGGGTACCTCGCCAGTATTTCCCTGATGTCATCAAGGCCGGTCGTCACGTTACAGCGTCCGCCGCCGGAGATAATGACTTTCTTCCCAAGTTCATTATTTTTCTCAAACAAAAAAACCCCTGCCTCAGGGTTGGTCTCATTGATTGTCGCGGCGGCCATCATACCGGCCGCGCCGCCGCCGATGATTGCGATGCGCATAATTACGCGTCAGTCTTCGGTCGGTTGACGTTGCGCATTGTTACCGGGTTGGTGAAGGCTGGCTTTTTAATAACCATTTTTTTCTCCTCGAAGGTGTGCTTCGGAGTTCCGATCTCTGGAGTTTCATCTGTTTTGAACAATTCCGGCTTATCAATTTTTATTTGGTCAATTTGTTTTTTGTACCATTTCATATATTTAGGTAGTTTCTGAGGATTAAAGATTTTATAATGTAAGTGGTACCGGTCGGCTCCGAGCAAATGCTGGAGCCGACCGGGTCGGGTAGGACGTGTGTGGCTAGGGCTTCTCTGCCACCTTTTTCTTCACTGCCTTGCAGTGGGTTGTGATGGCGCCGGCGCCGTCATCGGTCTCGATCGAATCTGGGTCACACTCGTAGTCCTCATTCGGGTCGACGATCTTCACGATGTCGTTGGTGTGGTGTCGGCGGTACCGATCGTTCAGTTCGACCTTCTCGGCGTCCGTGAGACCGGGTTGATTGAGAGTCGCGATCTCCTCGTCGATCACGGCGGTGTGGGTGATCGCCGTGGGCGTGACATTGGCCTTCTCGACGACCGGGATGCCGGTCGGCATCACCACTCTGGTGTTGGCCGCGGTGCAGCCGGTCAGAATGCAGAAAGCTGCTGAAACGATTGCCGCGCAGACGAGTGTTTTGAACACGTTGGTTCCCCTTGGTTTCTCAGTAGCGAAGTGCTAAAGAGAGAAAAATTGCGTAGATTTACTCAAGTTTTCTCTTCTTAGCAGGTTATTCAGCACTCCACATTGTACCAAAAAAATCGGCTTTTGTCAAGGTCATGGACCCCATAAAAATGATTCGCCCCGCCAACACAACTGTGCTGACGGGGGCTGGGGTGGGGAGACTGGATTACTGCTCTTGCTGCCGCGCGTACGCGGTCTTGGCCGGCTGGTTGTTCTTGTAGAGCTCGTTGCTCACCCGCTCGCGGAACGAGTTCTGCTGGCTCTGGATGGATTGAGCGGCCAGCATCACGACGACGATGAGAGCTGCGAAGCAGGCTGCGATGACGAGACCAGTTTTCATGGTTTTCCCCTCTGGTTTTTGGTTTCCCAACGGCGATAACTGGCCAGATGGGGAAAAATTCGGTA
>JBBTSL010000073.1:0-1713 GCA_038064745.1 Patescibacteria group bacterium
AAAATATCCGCATTCGCAAAGTTGCTCTCGATGAAAACGAAGCCAGGAGATTGGCGAAAGGCGGCAAGTAAAAAATCCCAAATTCAAATTTTAAATCTATTACAAAGTCCAAATGTCTAGTTTGGATTTTTTATTCCCCGCTTGGGCGGGGTAGGGGTGGGTTGGTCAACGTTGTCGAACCCACCCCCGGCCCTGTGGCCGACCCCGCCCGAGCGGGGAATCCCGAAATGACAAGTGCGCAAAAACCCTATATAATCCCCCTATGTTCAAAAAGGAACAACCCATCAGTGAAAAGCGTCTCAGAATCGTCTCGCTCGGCTTTCTCGCTCTCGCCATCTGGATCGTGGCGCGTCTTTTTATATTGCAGATTATCGAGCGGGATTTCTACTTACTTTTCGCTTCCAATACTCACGAAATCTCACAGCAGATCCACCCCGATCGTGGCGAGATATTTTTTAAGGACGCGAAGAATGGCCTGGAATTTCCCGCCGCTATCAATAAGACATTTTATTTGGTCTATGCTTCACCGAAAATAATTTTGGCCTCAGACGTTGTCTCGACCACCAATCGACTCGCGACCATCCTGTCGTTTGATGAGGCGCAGAAGGGCGCCCTGCTCGAGAAATTATCCGAACGCGGTTCGTCTTATAAGGTTGTCGTGAAGAAGGTGTCGGAGGCGGTTGGGCTCGGCCTGAAGGCTGATAATTTACCGGGAATTTTCCTGGTTGAAAAAAAGGATCGATATTACCCAGAGGAAAATTTGGCCGCGTCAATCCTGGGTTTCACTTCGGAGAATGACAACGGCGAATTGACCGGCAAATACGGCCTCGAGGGATTTGATGATAAGCTCCTGCGGGGGCGCCCCGGCCTCACGATCGGCGAGAAAAGCGCTCTGGGCAGCTGGATTACATTTGCTGATCGGACTGGTATCAAAGCAGAGAATGGTCCGGATGTCCTATTGACCATCGATCGGGCGCTTCAGAATTACGCCTGTGCTCGTCTGGCGGTGGGATATAAGGAATACGAGGCGAAGAGCGCCACTCTCGTCCTCATGAATCCGCTGACTGGGCAGGTGTTGGCGATGTGCAGCTTGCCGGATTTCGATCCAAATAATTATTCGAAGGTTGATGAGCTCAGCGCTTTCAATAATACCGCAATTTTTACGCCCTACGAACCAGGCTCGGTCTTCAAGCCGATCACCATGGCGGTCGGGCTTGATCTGGGGTTGGTCGCGCCTGATACTACTTTCGTAGATCCGTGCCTTCTCGAGATCAACGGACATAAGATCAGGAACGCCCAGCAGAAATGTTATGGCAAGCAGACGATGACCGAGGTGCTGGAGAAGTCGATTAATACCGGCGTGGTCTGGGTGGAGGATAAGATCGGCAATGAACGCTTCTACAATTATGTGAAGAAATTTGGTTTTGGAGAGAAGACCGGCATACCTCTCAACACTGAAGTTAGCGGGGACGTATCCTCACTTCAGAAGCCCGGCGCGATTTTCGGCGCGAACGGCTCATTTGGTCAAGGTCTGACTGTAACTCCACTGCAGATTGCCGCCGCCTATTCGGCGATTGCGAATAATGGTAAACTTATGAAGCCGATAATAGTAGATGAAGAGCGGTATAGCGATGGCCACCACGAGAAGACTTCGTCAGAGGCAGTCGAGCAGGTGATATCCCCGGCGTCCGCGCATCAGCTACTTGGCATGTT
>JBBTSL010000074.1:0-12570 GCA_038064745.1 Patescibacteria group bacterium
TTTCATGAAATCAACCTGAACAGTGATCGTCTTCTGCATCGAAGTCGACGTTACAACGCCGTTGAAGGTTCGATAAATTTTGACGGGTTTCTCTTCTGACATAAAATTACTTGGTATCTAATAACATATGAACGCGGGCTATCGCGCGGCGCATCACGCTGATCTCATGCACCTGCTTCAGACGGCGCGAATGAGCCTGAAGTCTGAGTACGAACAATTTCTGATCAAATTCCTTCAGCAGATCAGACAGCTCCGCTTTGCTTTTTGCTTTTAAATCTGCGAAATCCATACAATCAAATTAAACAGTTAAAGCGTTTTTCTCAACAAATTTAGTCTTAACACCAAATTTGTAACTGGCCATATTCATCGCTTCCATTGCCTCAGCGCGAGGTACACCGACCATCTCGAAGAGGACGGTCCCCGGCTTCACGACTGCGACATAATGATCCGGCGCGCCCTTTCCGCCGCCCATCGGGGTTTCATTACCCTTCATTGTAACTGGTTTGTCTGGGAAAATTCTGATCCACACCTTGCCACCGCGGCGGACGTAACGGGTAAGAACGCGGCGGGCGGATTCAATCTGACGACTGGTAACCCAGCCGTAGCCCTGGCTCTTGAGGCCAAAATCACCAAAATCAATCGAGTTCGCTCGAGTCGCGATACCCTTCTGACGTCGGCGGCCTTTGTGCCATTTTCTGTGTTGTACTTTTTTTGGTAGCAACATACATTAAACTTTAGGGGCTTTTGCTTTAGACTCTTCCGTTTCTTTCTTTTCAAATTTATCCTTTTTTCCAAAAGTTTCTCCATAATAAATCCACACCTTGATACCAATCTTGCCGTACATCGTGTGGGCCTCGGCGAGAGCGTAATCAAGGTGACTGCGCATCGTGATAAGGGACATCTTCCCGGCGGCCAATTTCTCGCGTCTGGCAATTTCTACGCCGTTGAGGCGACCAGCCATACCGATCTTCACTCCCTTGGCGCCGGCAGCCATCACTTTCTCGATCGTCTGCTTCATAACGCGGCGGAATGGCAGACGCTTCTCAATATCAGTCGCCATATTCTGCGCAACGATCGCGGCCGAAAGCGCCGGATTCTGAACCGGCTGAATATTCAGCTTCACTTTCATTTTGAATTGTAAAATTTTCTTCTCTATTTCCTTCCGGATCTTTTCAAGTCCCTCGCCTCCTCGGCCGATAACTACACCGGGCTTACCGGCAAGAATAGTAATCGAAAGATCCTTCGGAGTGCGCTCAATACTGATCGCGTCAATATTGGCCTCCTTCAATTTCTTCTCCAAAAATTCGCGAATCGCAATCTCCTGTTTCAGAAAACCGGATAACTGCTCGGGCTTAGCAAACCAGCGTGAATCCCACGGGAAAATATAGGGAATGCGATGAATTTTCGGATGGACTTTATGACCCATAATCTTTATTTAAAATTCGAAATTCGAAACTCGAAACTCGAAATTACTAATTTTACGTTTTAGTATTTTTAATATTAGAATTTGTTTCGGATTTCTTATTTCGTGCTTCGGATTTCTTTTCCAGCGCTTCAAGAACCAAGCTAACATGCGAAGTCCTCTCACGAACGGGTGTTGCGCGTCCGTGCGCCTTCGGCATAAATCTTTTCAGTACTGGGCCGCCATCAACCATGATAGACTTCACAATCAAATTCTCTAAACCTAAATTATGATTGTGCTTAGCATTGGCAACTGCAGAATTCAGCAATTTCAGCATCGGCTTAGCGCCCTTCTTGTTGAGAAGGCTAAGAACTGACTGAGCGCGCGTCACCCTCTTGCCGCGAATAAGGTCAACAATCAGACGGAGCTTCTTCGGGCCCATTCGGTAGTATCTAAGTTGTGCTGTTACTGCTTGTGTCATACATTACAAATTATTTCTTGGCTGGAGCGGCGGCAGCGGCTGGAGCCGGAGCGGCTTTCGCGACAGCGGCGGCTTCCTGTTCTTTGGCCATCTTGCCACCATGGCGAACAAATTTGCGAGTTGGAGAAAATTCCCCAAGTCGGTGCCCAACCATATTTTCATCGACTAATACTGTCAGAAAATCTTTGCCGTTGTGCACTAGAAAAGTAACCCCAACCATCTCTGGCGAAATAACGCAGGCGCGAGACCAGGTCTTGATTGGCGCGCGCTTGCCGCTTTTCTTCAACACCTCAACCTTCTTCAGGACTCGAGGATCAACGTAAGCGCCTTTTTTTAAACTTCGTGACATATTGCAAAAAATTATTCAGCTTTAACACGACGGGATTGAACAATAAATTTGTCGCTCCACTTCTGTGGCTTCCTGGTGCGAACGCCGCGGGCTTTCTTGCCGTAGACTGTCATCGGGCCGCGTCGCTGACCGATCGGGCTGTGACCTTCACCGCCACCATGCGGGTGATCTACCGGGTTCATATTCTTACCTTTGACAGTCGGCTTGATACCGCGATGGCGCATACGTCCGGCCTTGCCCCAGCGGATTAGTCGGCGGTCCGGATTGCTAAGTACGCCAATCGAAGCAGTGCAGTCTATCGGCACGGATCTGATTTCTCCGGAAGGTAATTTGACCTGAGCATATTCTCCTTCGGTACCGACGAGCTGGGCGCTTAAGCCGGCGCCACGGGCAAGCTGTCCGCCTCGGCCGGGAGTTAATTCAACACTGAAAATAAATAAACCGGCCGGGATGAAACGAAGTGGCATTCGATTGCCGGCTTTGGCTTCGATAGCTTTATCAGATGACAATATTTTGGCGCCGACCGGCAACGCTTCCGGAGCCAGGACATAGGACTTGGTACCATCAGTATACTGAATAAGGGCGATGCGGGCGCCGCGGTTTGGATCGTATTCGATCGCTTTGACCTCGGCCTCCATACCATATTTCTGTTGTTTGAAATCAACTAAGCGGTAATACTGCCTGACTCCGCCACCCTGATGACGAACGGTGATAACACCCTGGTTGTTACGGCCGGAATTTTTCTTCAGGATCTTGATCAAACTCTTTTCCGGTTCAAATTTTGTAATATCAGAAAATGCATCCGTTGAGGAATTGCGGCGGCCGGGGCTGGTTGGTTTGTAGACAATAATCGGCATAAAATTTTAGACGCCTTCGTGAATAGTTATAGAATCACCTTCCTTCAAAGTGACCATCGCTTTTTTGTAATCGGAACGTCTGCCGGATCCTTTGCCGAATCGTACACGGTGACCTTGAACGTTTACAACGTTCACGGCAACCGGCTTAACTCCGTAAAGTTCCTTCACAGCCGCTGCAATCTGCGTTTTGTTGGCAGATCTTTCAACCACAAATGAATAGGTGCGATTCGCGCTCTGGGCAGTAGCGGATTTCTCAGTTACCATCGGTCGAATAATTACCTGCAAAGTCTGGCCGGAAGCTTTCGCGACATTGACCGGAGCGACAACTTTCTGCTCAGCTTCAACAGCCTTTCCGCCCAAGGCGGATCCGCCTTGGGCGGACGCTGGTTTTGTTTGTCGTAATTTATCCATTATTCCCATATACTTTTACTTAGACAATACTGATTCGATCATCTTCACACCATCAACGCTCGTAATGATCGCCTGCTTTGATAAAATATCTACCACATTCAAATCTTCAGCGCGCATTGTTTTGATCGCTTTCAGATTGTTGGTAACTTTCAAAACTTTCGCATCCTTTCCGGGAGTAACAACCAAAAAAGTTTTCTGTTTGGACGGTAATACTTTCAAAAATGCCGCAAATAATTTAGTTTTTTGCTCTGCAAAAGTAAAATTTTCAACTACCCAAAGTCCGCCGTTCTGAGCTTTGTCTGAGAGACACATCCTCGTCGCAAGGCGTCTGGTCTTCTTGTTAATCTTTGTGGAATAATTTCTGATTGAAAGCGGGCCAAAGGCCACGCCGCCGCCCTTCCAGATCGGGGAACGAATCGAACCGTGGCGGGCGCGACCGGTGCCCTTCTGCTGCCAAGGCTTCTTGCCGCCGCCATGAACCTCACCGCGATTCTTCGTATCAGCCCATGGCTCGCGCGCGTTATTGCGCTGAGCGACGAAAACCTCGTGAATAAGATCCGGCTTTACGGCAACGTTAAAAACTTTCTCGTTCAAATCAAGCTCCTTCACTTCCTGACCGGTTAAATTAAAAACTTTTGTTTTCATAAAAATTAGTTTGCTACTCCAACAACCTCTACTGCCTTTCCGCCCAAGGCGGATCCGCCTCGGGCGGATTTCTGTACTTTCAATTCTCCCTCAGCAACAATCATCACGAGTCCTCCACGTCCGCCTGGAATGGCGCCCTTGATGAGGAGCTGATTCTGCTCAGGTAGTATCTCTACTATTTCTAAATTTTTGACTGTCACCTGATCGGTACCCATTCGGCCGCCCATGCGCATACCTTTGAAAACGCGCTGAACGCCGCCCGCGCCAATCGAACCAGGCATACGTAAGTTATCCTTATGACCATGCGAGGCCGGCCCACCGCGGAAATGATGACGCTTCACCACACCGGCGAAGCCCTTACCTTTGGACTTACCTGTCACTTGTACAATATCTCCGGTAGCAAATGTATCCACGGTAACAACATCACCGCGTTCAAATTTATCAACCGATTCAATCCCAAAGTCATGGAGGAATTGAGCTGGCTCCAAATCCTTCATATGGCCGGTCATCGGCTTCGTAACTTTGTAACTTCGTGGTGTGCCAAAACCGAGCTGCAGAGCCACCGCATTATCGTGTTTGCCGTCCTTAATTTGGACAACCTGACACGGACCAGCTTCTACTCTGGTCACCGGGACAACGTCTCCGTTTTTAGCAAAAACCTGCGTCATGCCAATTTTTTTGCCCAAGATAAATTTCATATAGCGGACATTATCTGTTGATCTTTTTTAGAATCTCTTCCATTTAAAAAACTAGAAGGGACCACTAATGTTTGCACAAATCATCACTAATTCGTGTTGATTTGTGTACAAAATTCGTGGTTCCGCTTCTAGCCCTACCACGCTTAGCGTGGTTCGAAGGACGCTCAGCGTCCTACTCTGTTAAAGGCTAAGTTTTGACTATTTTTAAATAAATTCTCCTCTTTATCCTCACTCCCGTGTAAATGTTTTTGGAACCACTAATGCCTGCACTAATATTCACTAATTCGCGCTGATTCGTGCGGACATTCGTGGTTCAATCTTATTTACATGTAAGTTAGATAATTTTAACTAACAGCAGTTTACTACTTTCGCTTTTATTTGTCAAGTGTTATTACATCTTCACCTCGATATCAACACCAGCTGGCAAACTCAGACTCATCAGGGCATCAACACATTTCGGAGCTGCATTCAAAATATCAATCAGGCGCTTGTGAATTCGCATCTCAAACTGTTCACGCGCATCCTTGTGAACGAAAGTTGAGCGATTAACAGTGAACTTGCGCTTCTCAGTCGGAAGCGGAACCGGACCCACAACTTTCGCGTCAAAACGATTTACTGTCTCGACGATGGTCTTGGTAGCCTGATCGATAATGCGATTATCGTAGGCGCGGATTTTGATACGAATTCTGGTCGCAGCCTCCCCTCCGGCGGACTTTTCGTCGGCATCGGATTTCAGAGCAACGTTCTTCACGATAATTTTTGCTTTGGCGGTTTTTTTATCTGGCGTCATGTGTTTGGATTAAAGAACAATAATTTAATTTTCGAAAAAGGCCCCAACCTTTCGATCAGGGCCCCTTACATTATTTACTGATTGAAACTACCACGCCGGCGCCGACTGTACGGCCACCTTCGCGGATAGCGAAGTTCATCTTCTCTTCCATAGCAACCGGAACGATAAGCTTCACTTTTAATTTCAGGGTGTCTCCAGGCATAACCATCTCAACTCCGGCTGGAAGCTCAATCTCACCCGTTACGTCAGTCGTGCGGATGTAGAATTGAGGCTTGTAACCTTTGAAAAATGGCTTGTGGCGACCACCTTCGTCCTTGGTAAGAATATAAACTTCAGCTTCAAATTCGGTGTGAGGCAATACTGAGCCCGGCTTACAGAGCACCATGCCGCGCTCAACTTCCTCTTTCTTGGTACCGCGCAGAAGGATACCGGCGTTGTCGCCAGCCTGTCCTTCTTTCAAGTTCTTGTTGAACATTTCAATGCCGGTAACGATGGTCTTGGAAACTTCCTCCTTCAAACCGACGATACCTACTTCATCGTTAATCTTGATGATACCGCGTTCGATACGACCGGTAACCACCGTGCCGCGACCTTCGATAGAGAAGACATCTTCGATCGGCATGAGGAATGGTTTATCAGTCACGCGAACCGGATTTGGGATGTATTCATCGACTGCTTTCATGAGATCAAGGATCGGCTTCGAAGCGGCCTCGTCAGAAGGATTCTGGAGAGCTTTGAGAGCTGAGCCGCGGATAACCGGCACCTTGTCGCCAGGGAATTTATATTTGGTGAGAAGATCGCGAACTTCAGCCTCGACAAGATCGATAAGCTCAGGATCTGAGACCATGTCAACTTTGTTTAAGAAAACTACTATATATTGTACGCCTACCTGGTGAGCGAGGAGGATGTGCTCACGAGTCTGAGGCATCGGGCCGTCAGCGGCAGAAACAACGAGAATAGCACCATCCATCTGGGCGGCGCCGGTAATCATGTTTTTGACGTAGTCAGCATGGCCTGGACAATCAACGTGCGCATAATGGCGTGCGTTGGTCTCATATTCCACGTGCGCCGTGGAAATAGTAATACCGCGGGCCTTTGATTCCGGGGCCTTATCAAGATCATCGACGCCCTTCTTCTGGGCAGTCTGACCGTGAGCAGTCAACACCGCGAGGATAGCCGCAGTGGTGGTAGTTTTGCCGTGGTCAACGTGGCCGATTGTACCAACGTTAACGTGTGGCTTGGAGCGAATAAATTCCGCCATACATTTACTTATGCAGCAGCTCTGTCCCGAGTGGTCGGGGCAAGATTTGTGTCCAGCCGCTTTTTTTGATAATTTAGTTAAAAAATTGCTTCCTTACGGGAGCGATTTACATTATACCAGATTCCAAAAATAATGCAAGAGGGAAGGTGTGGATGAAGTTATAAAGTTGAAAGTTATCAAGTTATCAAGGTCGAACATAGCGACTTTATAACTTTATGAACTTTATAACTTTTCAAACTCTCATCCCACCGGCTCGAGGTAAAATTTCTCCTCTTCTTCGCCATCGTGAGGAACGTCCGCGAGGCTTTCTTCATTACTTGCGCTACTTTGGGTGGGAGTCCAATCTTCGCTAAAATTTAACTCAACCGAGGCAACTGGCGGAGCTTTTTTGGTTGAAATCACCGGCGCCACAGTGGCCAACCCACCCCTACCCCGCCCAAGCGGGGACTCCTCTACCTCTGCCAAATCATTTAAACCAAAATCAACCGGCGGCTCCTCCAGCTGGGGCTCCTCATGCTGAAGCGGGCCATCAACCGGCGACAATAATTTTTCATATGCCTTCACATCCATCAGCACGAAAAGTTCATCGCTCTCCTCATCGATAATAATCCCCCTATCCCCCGTGCGGCGGATGAGTTGAAGTGTTTTTTTGAGGTGTTGATTGTTCATAAATTTATATTGTCATTCTGAGTTAAACGAAGAATCTCTGTCCGATTCGAAATTGTTGGTGAGACAGAGATCTTTCGGGGTGAATCCCCTCAAGATGACAATCATATGGAAATAATTTTACACCGGCGCCAGAGCAATGTCAATCGCCACGTTTTGATTTTCCTTGCCTTTGAAATCGGCCAGGTTGATTTTGTTGGAGGAGTAACCGGCCTTCTCCGCCGTCACATAATACTCATCATCACCGGCCATGAAATAATACCGTCCGCGGCTGTCGGTGATTTGAGAAGAAACCATTTTATTGAATTTAGCATTGTAGAGGCGGACGACGGCCTGGCTGATTGGCAAATTAGTTTTTGAATCGTACACTCTGCCCCAATTTTTCGACTTGGACGTCCGTTTTTCAAATCGACCGGATACAAAAACCATCGAAAGATGCAGAAGCAGGAACAGCCACATATACCACACCGGAGAAATGTACAGCGAAGTGATGATGACGAAGAGCCCCCCCCAATTCAGAGTCCCGTGCAGGCGCAATAAAACGCGACGCCATCGTAGTCGCGCCGGACGATGATAATCCCCGACCGGATCAAGCGGAATATTAACCGCGAGGATCGCGTCTGACTCTGCAATCTTGATCTCATTTCCGTGATAAATGTCCACCCTCTGACCATCATCCTTCTGGCCAAGCAATGCCAACGACGGGAAACTAAACTCGCGTTTGGATACCTGGATGGCATAATTGCCAGGATTGACCACGAACGAATATTGACCTCTTTCATCGGTAACTTTTGATTGCACTACCTTACCGGTATCTTTATTTACGAGACGCACAGTAGCGAGAGCGATCGGCATTTTATCGAGTGAATTATAAACCTGGCCGCCTCTCTGTCGCCTCCGGCGAGTAAACAATAAGAAGGGCTCAATCAAAATTAATTGAAGAACGTGCAAAATGTTCACCCAGGACAACACCGTCATCAAGCTAATCGCCGTCACGCCGACGACGGCCGGAGCCACGACGTGAGTGACTGTCTGCTTTACCTGTTCATTATTCGTAAAATTATCGACGGCTTCGGCGGTTTTCTGAACATCCTGCAATATTGTCGGCGCTGGCGCCGGCTCAATCTTTTTGACTTCCATGGCGGGCATCGGAGCCTGTAGTACCACAATTGGCTTGTCAAAGTTAGAAATAGGAACCCCAACGCCTTCTAAAATAAAAGAGATAACATCAATCAGACCATTGGTATAATCGACTTCAACGTAAGATTTGTTTGTGCCGAGATGAAAAACAAAATCAGCGCGAAATCCTCCCATCTCGGGAAGAAAATGGTGGACTTGCTCATCGTCGCTCAAAATTATTTTTGCAGTAGCAAACGGCAAGACCGAGGCTGGCAAATGAACCGAGAAATCCACCCCGGGGGTATCGGTAACAACCCCATTCACCATAAACCTCTCAACCTTATGATCGTTATCCCAGAAACTTAAATCCTCAAGCCTAATCTTTTGCGAAGCGGAGACGGTAGCGACCGGCATAACCTCAGCCGATGACATCTTCCCAAACACCGCGTCTCTGGTCGTGCCGGCGCTGTAATGGCCGAGATTGTCATATGAATAAGCGGTATAGAAATAATCGTTGCCTGAGCGAACAGCGTAATCATTGAAACCTTGCCCTCGGCCTGAATAAACCGTCTCGCCATCGCCGGGAAAACTTGACGCGTCGCCGATTTTTTTCATAATAACAACCCGGTTAAAATCAGCCGCGACCGGATTTTTCCAGGTTAATCCTATATAACTACTCATCACCATCAACCCAAAACTTCCAACATCGGACGGGAGCTTCATAGCCGCATCAGTTTTGAACATTCTCTCCTCAAGTGAGGATACGTCGCCGGCGACATTAGCTGAAGAAATTATATAGCGATATTCGGTGCCGGGAGTAAGATTTCCGAGATAAACATAATGCCTTGTAACCAAATTATCCAGAACCTTGACCAGCTTGGATTCCCCGAATTTATAGTATGTAACTTTGCTATTTGAGAGATGGTCGGTCTCCCATGAGATTGTGGCGCTTTCACTTTGAGCCGCTTCGGCTACTCGGCTGATCGTTACCGGCGTCGAAATTTCCGGTGAAGGCGTAGTTAGTGAGCTAGTAAAGGTGGTCATGAGATTTTTCGTATCTACCACCGATATTTTATAGAAATACTTGGTGCCTGCAGTAAGATTATTTATCGTGCCGGAGAATGAATATTTGGCACCGCTTGAGGAGATGACATAGGTCGACTTCGGACTGATCGACTGACCGTAATCTAATGATGTGCCATACATCAAGCTTGCGCCGGCAACATCATCGTCAGAGTCAGTCGTATTCCAGCTGAATGCTGCCGATGTCAGGTAAACCGTCGAAGTAACATCCGATATAATAGGTGCCGAAGCCGATTGCGCGCTGGCCACTCGGGGCGAAGAAAATAGTAAATAGTAAATAGAAAATAGAAGGACGATTGCAAAACCTCCTCGTGCAAAAAAACGAAGTCCAGACATAAAATTATTTATACCTCAGCGCTTCGAGCGGCTCCAGATTCGCAGCGCGGCGGGCCGGGAAAATCCCGGAGAGGAAACCAATCACCATCGAAAGGACAATAATACCGCTGATAAACCAGCCGGGGAAAGCGAAGAGGTCGGCCGTCGCGCCGCCAAAGCGGTGCGCCATGCTATTCACGCCAAAATTGAAGGCCTCCGCCATCAAGATGCCGATAACTTCTCCCACCACTCCTCCCAGAAAGCCGATGATCAGCGACTCAAACAAAAACATATTTTTTAAGCTCGCTTTGGTGGCGCCGATGGCGCGCATAATGCCGATCTCATTGGTACGCTCAAGCAGGGTGACGGTCATCGTGTTAAACATGCCGATGGACGAGACTACCAGCGCGACCGCGCCAAACAGACCAAGCACGATCTGGATCACATTAAAAATTTTGTTTGCCTGTTCAACCGTCTCGGAAAGCGACGCCACCTGATAGCCACGATTGATAATAATGTCCTTGATTGATTCAATATCATTGTTTGACTCCACTCTGACTCTAGCCTGATCATAACGAACTATTTCAGTGTCCTTCGCTAATTCCGAAAGCGGAATAAAGACGTAACTGCTCTGCGAATCCTCGACCACGCCTTTGATCGTATAAGGATGGGAGAGCTCCACCATCAGCGGAGTTGAGGTGCCGAAATTTCTAGCCGGCATGATCTGCAAATGAACCTGCTTGCCGATCACCTCCTGATCCGACTTTATACCCCAAAGCTTCAGAACAGCATCCGAGATCACCACCTGATCCGTTTCCTTGGCGTCAAATAGCTCGCCGGTCCTCGCCGTGATACCGGCATAACCAAAAAATCGCGCGTCCGCTCCCTTCACATCAATCGATCCGTGTAACTGATCGATGATCGCCTGACCGGTAAAGCTTGTCTCCGGCGCGATGTCAGCCACCCTCGGAATTTTTTTGAGTTCGCTGAGAGCCTCGTCATCGAAGAGGATCAACTCATTGGCGGGGGTGATAGTTAAGCTCAGCAGCGCCTGATTAAATACAATTTTTTCCAAAATAATTCTCTGCAGCCCATAGCCGAGTGATACCAAGAACAGCACGGCGCTGATGCCGACACTGATACCGAGGACCGTCAGCCAGGTACGAGCCGGCCTAGTACGGAACATGCGCGTTGACAGTGAAAATAAATCAACTACTTGCATAAGCCATTGGTTTTGATTGTTGTAGCGCGGCCAAAATAATTTCTAATTTCTGACTGATATGGACCGCGCTACTAAAACGCAGGTGCGCTCCGCCGTTCATGACCGATCTCGTCAGAAGCTCCGCGAATTCATCAGGCGTGACCTCTCTATTCATCCGGGCGTTGATGGCTCTCTCTAGGCGAACGATCTGAGAATATGAGAGGTCGGCTGTAAATTCACTCAATATAAAATGACGCAACAGATGAACTAATTCTTTCCTACTCTCATGATTATTTTTGAACGCGATCGTCTTGAAAGTTTTGACCAGCTCGATCACCTCCTCGATCCTCGCCGCGTACTTCCTGGCGGTAAGGTAATAGAGTCCGACGCCGCCTTTCGAAAATGGCGTCTCAAGACTGACCTTGAACTCAGCCGGCGTCAGCGCGCCCCCGAGGAGAGCCTCCATATGTTTCTCCAGCCTCTCCATCTGCTCCACATTCATCTCGTCCAACAAATACTCCGTCAGAATCCACGCCTTGAGCTCGTCGACCGATAAGTTCGGATGAATATGCGCCAACTTCTCCAGATCCTTGAATGTTTCCTTGGCTGCCATCTGCTCCTCTTTGTCCGAGGCTTTCACCAGCACGTCCTTCGGCTGAAGCGGATGGTCGTTCTTCACCACGCGCTCGATCTTGCCATCTCGGAAATAATATACCCGATCGGCAAAAGGCAGATAATTTGGATCATGAGTAACCAGGATGATTGTCTTCTTATCTTTTTTATTAATTTCGCTGAGCGTCTGCATCGCCACCCTGGCCGATTCGCTGTCCAGGTTGCCGACCGGCTCGTCGGCGAGTAGGATCTGCGGATCGTTGATAAGGGCGCGACAGATTGCCACGCGCTGCTGCTGTCCGCCGGATAAATTGTTCGGTAAATTATGAGAGCGGCTGGCAATCCCAAATCGCTCCATCAGTATATCGGCTTTCTCCTTGCGCTCTTTCGGCGGCACGCCGATAAATACCTGCGGCAAAGTTACATTGTCGGAAACATTCAAAGAATAAATCAAATTGAAATTTTGAAATACGATGCCAAAAAATTGCGAGGAGATCGTACTCTTCTCCGACTCGGAAAAATTTGAACTATCCTGACCGTTCACGAATACTTTCCCGGAGGACAATGACTGGATGCCAAGGAGGGTGTAAAGCATGGTGGACTTCCCACAACCGGAAGGACCATAGAAAATAAGATACTCCTGCGGATACACCTCCAGGTTCACATCGTTCAAAGCGGTA
>JBBTSL010000075.1:0-12463 GCA_038064745.1 Patescibacteria group bacterium
AATCCCGGCGCCGCGATCGTCTCAATCAACGAACAGGCCGAGGAAGGAGTTAATCTCGATCAGTTCGCTTTTGAGCTCTTGGAAACACTGCGGTCGATGCTGCTACTACTAATGAACGCCGACAAAAACGCGATAAAATCAGAATACAGCGACGAAACAATGAAGGAGATGCGCGCTCTAGCGACGGAGCTTCAGGCAAACAAACTTGTAACTCTGATGGATCTCGCGCTGAAGCGCCGCGGTGAAATAAAATACGCTCCGATGCCGCAATTGCCGCTCGAACTTCTGGCGGTGGAGGGGGCGGCGATGATTGCCTCGAGTCCAGCCCTGCCTTCCAGTCAAGTGGCCCTGGTCGCCAAATCAATTCCCCGCTCGGGCGGGGTCGGCCTCAAGGCCGGGGGTGGGTTGGTCAACGTAGTTAGTCAAACTACAACTCTGGCGAACCCACCCCTACCCCGCCCAAGCGGGGAATTAGCCAAGACCATCAAAACCACCTTCTCTCAAATTCAAAGCCGCTGGTCCGAATTAGTTAAAAATGCATCAAACATAGTACCCTCGCTTGGCTTCATCCTTTCGATGTGCACACTGAAGGAAATCAATGGCAATGTCCTGACCCTGGCAGTGCCTTACCAGCTCCACAAAGATAAGCTTGAATCCGCCAAAAATAAATCCACCCTCGAGCAATGCCTTGAAACTACCTTCGCCGAAAAACTAAGTTTGAATTATGCGATTGTTTCTCCGAAAAACGAACTCGGCGAAGTAAATATTTCAAATCTTGCCGCCGATTTCGGTGGAGTGGTCGTCTAAATATTTTATGTTAAAAATTATAATTTCGAGTTTATTTTTTTTATTTATACCGACTTTTGTCTTTGCCGAGTCACCGTCAAAAGTAACTCTACCGGTCCCCTTTTACTGGGAGATACCGGATGGAATCTGGGTCCCACCCTGGAGCGGAGCGTGCGAAGAGGCGAGCATTGTCGCGGTCGAAGGCTACTATCTAAGACAACCAAAAGTCATAGTTAAGAAATCTTTCGCCAAGACTACGATGGCACCTCTTTTTAAAATTGAAGATCGGATTTTCGGTTATAATTCAGACACTGACGGAGCGGAGATTGTTCGACTGATCAATGATTATTCGTCATTTGAAGCAACCCTGAAGGATAACCCGACCCTGGAAGAAATAAAAGCAGAGCTGGCCGCCGGTCGCCCTGTCATTACCCTGCATTTTGGCTACGATTTAAATAACCCCCGCCACCGCTTCCGACGTGGCGGGTCTTCGTATCATGTGATGGCAATCACCGGCTATGACGATACCAAGGGAGAATTTTTGGTGAATGATTCCGAGCTTCCGGATGGCATTGACTTTCGCTATAAATATGATACTATTCTGTCTACTCTGCACGATTTTAACCACAAAACAAAAAAGGCCGACGGCCCGGCCAGAGTCGTATTTACATCGCCAAAGTCAATCGTCAAAGCGCCCGGCTCAGGCCGGATTTACCTCGTCCGCGATAACAAGAAATACTACATTTCCAACCCGGCGGTTTTTGGAAATCATCGCTGGAAATGGAGTTTGGTGAAGACGATTGACAAAGATGCTTTGGATCAAATGGCCGGCGGCGAAACCATTAAAAAATAAACGCAAGACCTCACCCCGCCTCTCCTTATGAGGAGAGGGGAAACGACGCTTCCTTCTCCTTCAAGGAGAAGGCTAGGATGAGGTCCCGCAATCACCCACTCCGAGATCGTCTAATGGCAGGACATGAGACTCTGAATCTCATTATCTAGGTTCGAATCCTAGTCTCGGAACATAATAAAATCCTATGGATGCTCAAACCAACCTCATAATATTGTTCATTTTTCTAATTGTCGGATTTCTGATTGTCGATCTTGGCTTTCTAAATAAGAAAAGCCATCGGGTTGAATTCAAGCCAGCTCTTTATCAATCTATATTTTGGGTCTCCATCGCGCTTTTGTACGGTTGTCTGATTTTCATATTTCTAAGCAAAACTCTAGCTATAGAATTTTTGAGCGCCTACATAACGGAGGAAATGCTGTCCGTTGATAACTTATTTGTGATGATGCTGATCTTCAATTTTTTTAAACTTGAGGAAGCTTACCACCATCGGGTTCTATTCTGGGGCATCATGGGAGCGGTGGTTTTTCGCGGCATTTTTATCGGGGCCGGCGCGCTATTGATTGGGCGGTTCTACTGGATTTTATATTTTTTCGGAGCAATTTTACTTTATACCGGCATTAAACTGCTTCGCGATAAAAAAGAGGAGCATATTGATTTTCATAACAGCAAAATTGCCAAATTCGCCCACAGATATTTGCCCTTCACGGCGAATCACCACAACGGAAAATTTTTTTGCTTTGAAAACGGCAAATTTATGTTCACTTCGTTATTTTTGGTAATGCTCCTCATCGAGGGTACGGATATTGTCTTCGCGGTAGATTCCATCCCGGCTGTATTCGCGATTACACAAAACCCGTTTATCGTATTTACTTCGAATATTTTCGCAATCATGGGCCTCCGGGCGTTATTCTTCCTGATTGAGAATGTTTTACATCGCTTTCATCACCTACAGAAGGGTTTGGCGGTTATCCTGTTATTTATTGGATTAAAAATGCTTTCCGGAATATTCGGGTTGCATATAGAGTCATCGGTATCATTTGCCATAATAATACTGGCGCTCGGCACATCGATTATTTTATCATTAATGTTCCCCAAAAAAATCTAAATTTATCAATCGACTTTTCAAACAAAATAAAAAAAGCTCTCGCCGGATGCGAGCGCTTTTTCGGACTAACAAATTACATTTTTTCTCCATCCTTCATCATCATTTTTCCCCAGCACTTGCACATCGAACCAAGCATTTTCTGAAGTCCCATTAAAATTAACAGTATCGGCCACGCCATATCTACAAAACTACTCGAGACCAGCCCCAGGTTGCCGAGCAGAAAGGTTAAACCGAGAGCCACGAGCAACATCGGCATCAGCTTATGGTGTGGACACCCACAGGTGTGATTCCAGTGACATCCCTGACCCTGGCTCATTTCAGCGCCATGACCCATTCCGCCATCTTTACAACAGCCCTTTTTATCGTCGCACATACGAATTTAATTTAAAAATTAAGCTGTAAATATTATAGCATACCTAGATTTAAGACGCCAAGAACACTTTACCAAAGATCAAATTAATGTTAGGATAGCCCCATGTCAAATATTGTCAACGGCAAAGCCATCGCCGAAAAAATTGAATCAGGAGTGAAAGCCAGAGTTGCTAAACTAAATAAGAAAGGCAAGAAAGTCCGCCTCGATGTTATTTTAGTCGGCGATGATCGCGCGTCGGCAACCTATGTAAATCGAAAAGGTGAGGCCGCCAAACGAGTCGGCATCGATTTCCGGCTGCACACCCTCCCCGCCTCTGTATCCAAAGTTGCCTTATTAAAAAAAATAAAGGCGATTCAAAAAGGTTCCTCCGGCCTAATAATCCAATTACCGCTTCCGGAAAATTTATACACTCCGGATATTTTAAACGGCATCAATCCAAATATTGACGTCGACTGCCTGACTCATGAGAATCTCGGGCGGCTCGTGATGCGGACAAATTTCGTAACGCCGCCGACGCCGGCTGCCGCTCTCGCCGTTCTTGAAGATCTGAAAATAAATTTGGCCGGCAGGAACATCACCCTCATCGGCATGGGCGCCCTCGTCGGCAAGCCACTCGCGATTATGCTTGTAAACGAAGGCGCCAGCGTTACTACCTGCAACAGTCGCACTACTAACATTAAAGAAAAATGTCTCGGCGCCGACATTATAATTACCGGCGTTGGAAAGAAAGACATCCTTCGTGGCAACATGGTTAAGCCCGGAGCGATCGTGATTGATACCGGCTTTGTTTATGAAGGTGGCAAACTCATGGGCGACGTAAATTTCGATGAAGTGAAGGACGTCGCCGGCTTTATTACTCCCACTCCGGGTGGCATCGGCCCGATCACGGTCGCCCGCCTGCTTCTAAATACCGTAATTTGCGCCGAACGCAAACCCTAACCCGTACATGTCACACGGAAGTGATAATGTCACCTTCTGAAGGAAGTTAAAATGTCACCCCTATGGTAGAATGATGAGTTAAATATTAACTCAACACTACTATGGATAACGACAACTTCCTGCGTATGACAACTAAAGATCTTGAACGGCGAGACATTGTACAACGATTACTGCGTGGCGGACTAACAATTGCTACCGCGGCGTTACAACTGCGACTTTCGACCAGGCACTTGAAACGATTGAAAGCCAAAGCTAGAAAGAGCGGCCTGCCGGCGTTACTTCATGGCAATCGCGGCAAGCCCAGCCCAAATCGTTTGCCAGACTCGGAGCGCGTCAAGATCGCGGCGCTCGTCAGCGAGAAATATTTGGATTTCACACCCACCTTCGCCGCCGAAAAACTCTCGGAAGTTCACCACATCACGCATGATCCAAAAACCATTCAAGCTATCCTGATTAATTCTGGTGTTTGGACAAAACCAGTGAAACGAAAAAAAGAACAACACCGAAGCTGGCGCGAACGCCGTCCAGCCTACGGCGACCTCGTCCAGTTTGATGGCTCATACGAACATTGGTTCGAGGATCGGGATGGCACCGGCGAAGCTTGTCTGCTCGCCGCCATTGATGATTCCACCGGTCGGATAGTTCAGGCGACGTTTGATTATGACGAAGGGCTCTCGCCGGTCTGTGGTTTCTGGGAATCATACCTAACTAAAAATGGCAAACCCTTGGCTATATACCTCGATAAATTCAGCACCTACCGGATGAATCATCCTTTGGCCAAAGAGAACGCCGACACCCTAACTCAGTTTGGCAGGGCAATGCAAGAACTTCGCATCGAAGTTATTCACGCGAACAGCCCGCAGGCTAAAGGTCGAGTGGAGCGACTATTTCAAACCCTACAAGATCGACTAATCAAAGAACTACGACTAAACAACATCTCGAACATTGAATCCGCAAATGAATTCCTGATTAAGAAATTTATTCCCGCCTTCAATGCCAAATTCGCGGTTGAACCAAAAACAGCAGCCGACCATCATCGAACGCTCATTCAACGTGAGTCAAATAATTTGTCAGCCATCCTTTGCCGCCAGGAAGAGAGAACCGTACGATGTGACTTTACGATCAGTTATAACACCGGCTGGTACCAACTAATTGCGACACAGCCGGTCAATGTTTGTAAAAAGGATATCGTTATCGTCGAGGAGAGGCGAAGCGGACCAATTCAAATTCGATTACGAGGGAAATATTTAAACTATCATGCCCTGCCGAACCGGCCACCTAAGGTATTAAAGAAACAGCCCTGGGTATTGCCGGCCAATGAACGACCAATAGCTAAGCCGCCAGCTAACCATCCGTGGCGACTCCAAATGAAGGCTGCCGCCTTACAAGCTAAATTAACTCACACTAGGACATTTTAACTTCCTGTCCAGGGGTGACAGATTAACTTCCTGTTGACAACCCTAACCCGTACATTGACAAAGGGCGGTTTTTGTGCTACCTTACTGTCGCCATAGCATTTCGCTTTGGTATGCCCTTTAGACAAACAGCTCAACCATTTGGAGGTCAAAACCATGACTGATTGGCAAGTTCTCGCGGTTTTTGTCTCTCTCGTTTTTGTCACCCTCTTCTACCTGGCCTGGCGTAACGAAACCAGGCAGAAAGAGGAAAAGAAGCTGAAGCTCGAAGAAGACAAGATGCGCCTGAAGGCGGCGGTCCTTCTCGTCGTCAAAAAGCAACTGAAAGACGATGACAAATGCGGAAAGGTGATCCGCAACGAGATCAGCTTCAAGGCTTGCGAAAGCTATACCACCATCGAGCTCAGAGACAACAAGACAGGGGCCGACCATAAGCTCCGCGTCCCTGAAACTCTCTGGAAAATCCTTCAGTGGATGACTTTGCGTGGCAATTCGCAGACTAAGCAAGAAGCCCTTATGATCGAGCAGAAGAAGTCCAAGAGTGGCGCTTTCTACGAACACAACAGCACCTCGCGCCGCATCGAGGCTCTGCTCAAGATCGCCCACAAAACTCCCGAAGAGCGAAAGAAAGCTCTCTATGACATCGACCAGCAGATCAAGGAGAGCGAACCCAAGCTCACCAATCAGCTCCTCAAGTACGGGCAAAGGCTGATCAATCGCGAACCGTTGCCGAAACAACCAGTCAAGCCTGCCACGCCGCCCGACCCGCAGGATGAGCCCGTCCGGTCTACCAGCTAGTCTAAAGGGGTCAACGCCAGCGCAACCGCGCTGGCTTCCCTAATTTTATATATGCCAATGCAAGGCTTCTGGAAAAAACTATCCGCCCAAGGTGGATCCGCCTCTGGCGGAAAGAAACCCATTATGACCATCGCCCCGATGGCCAATGTTACCGACGCCGCTTTCCGGCTGGTGCTCGCGAAATATGGCAAGCCGGATGTGATGTGGACGGAATTTGTCTCAACCGACGGACTCACCTCCAAAGGAAAAAATAATATTTTGATTGATTTAAAATTTGATAAATCCGAGCGACCAATCGTCGCTCAAATATTTGGATCAAAGCCGGAGAACTTTTATAAAACCGCCCAGCTTCTGCAAGAGCTCGGCTTTGACGGCATTGACATCAATATGGGATGTCCCGATCGAAATGTCGAGAAGCAAGGCGCGGGCGCGGCCCTCATGAAAAATCCAAAATTAGCGCAGGAAATTATCCGTGAGACAATGCGTGGCGCCGGCAAATTGCCGGTCTCGATAAAAACCCGAATTGGCTATAATAAAAACGAACTTTCGACATGGCTGCCTGCCCTACTTGAAACCGAGCCGGCTGCGATAATCATTCACGCCCGCACGAGGAAGGAAATGTCCGATGTGCCCGCGCGCTGGGAGCATATCAAAGATGCCGTAAAAATTAGGGACGAAGCAAAAAGCGAAACCCTAATATTGGGAAACGGCGACATCACAAGCTACGCAGACGGAATAAAAAAAGCGACTGAAACCGGCGCCGACGGCGTTATGGTCGGACGCGGATTATTCGGTAATCCTTGGTTTTTCAAACCTGATTTTACTTCAACCATCGAAAACAAACTCCTGGCTCTTGTTGAGCACACTTACCTATTTGAAAAGATGCTTGTCGAGCACAAAAGCTTCGATATCATGAAGAAACATTTCAAAGCTTATGTTGCCGGCTTCAATTGTGCGAAAGAATTACGGATAAAACTGATGGAAACAAAAAATTCCGACGAAGTCGAAAAAATTATAAAAGAATTCCTAGATTAACCGAACGGCAACTCCTCCGGGGACGTGGCCTTCGGCGTCTCTTCTGGTGATGTTTGTCCCGATATTTTTGGCTTCAGAGGGCTCTCAAAAACTTCGATGGGAAGTCCGGCGGGCGCCTCCGCGCGTTTGTGTCCGGCTTTATGCAGGAGCGGCGTCTTCACAAATGGCAGTGGGAAGTGCCACAGGGTCGCCATCTCCTCGGTATTCATAATATAACCGCCATACTTCTTCCATTTCATTTTCCGCGCCTTGAACGCTTTGACGAAGCTGGTCTTCAGAAGATTGCTCTTCTTGTGTTTCGGATCATAGTGGGCCGAAGTGGATGCTACCGGCACGATTCCATTCCGATCCTGAATTTGAAATTGATTCATCGCGCCGACTACGCCGCTGATGCAGCTACTTGGCTTGAATACCTCCTTACGCGCCGCATAGAGTATTCTGAGCTTATTTTTGAACCCAACTTTGGAAATTTTTTCCTCGATCGCCTCGACGGTCTTCTTCATCCCGGGCGTGACGCCCTCGCCTTTCTTCTCCTCTTTCTTTTTATCTTTCGGATCCTTGGGTTCAAAATTCCACTGAATGGCGTTTCCCATTTCCGTTGCAAAAAAATTAAGAAATTTAATCAGGTAACTACCTATACCGCCGATTTCATATTTTTCGGCGCCTTCGCCTTTTAGTAACTTTTTCGCCAGCGCGATGCCCTTCTCCTTCCACTCACTACCCACCGGCTCGACGATGATCTGAAGCCAAAGATTCTCGCCGTGTCCGATCCTGGTGAAATTTTCAAGGATTGCCGCCATCGGATCGCTGAATACCGCTTCCTTACTTAGGCTGTATTCAAATTCCTGATAAGTACGAATCGGATAAGCGTTATCATTTGTCAGCTTAAATTCAATACCGGCGACATCATATTCCTCATTTGGAAACTTATCAGGTATATTGATAATGTAATCCTCCACCTCGGTGATCTCAGCCTCGGGATACTGCGCATAGATCGAAGCTTCGACCAAATCGCGATACTCCTCTTCAGTCCGAACCAGAAATTGAATATAACCCTCGATGCTGATAATCTCAAGACTAAAACTTTTCTGAATTTTACCCATCCAAAACTTATCGCCAACGCTGATGTGGGCGAGGGAGCCGGTCAAGTGCGCGAAAATCTGCTCGACCGCCTTTGGCGTCTGAACGAACATTGGCGGAACATCGATCGCAAGCAGGACCCATTCGAACCGATTTGAATATTTCGTATGGGTGCGATATTCGGCCCACAGCTCGGCCATGCCGAGTAATAAATAATAGGTAAGAAAAACCCAGCCGCCCAGCGCAAAAAGAACCAGCGCCTGCTCAGTGGGAGGCTGGTCGTAGAGCCACTGCCAAAATGATAAATCTATCGTCGCCCCAAAAAATTCCATACTAAAGTAAGTTTTTTACAAACTTTATTTATGCGGAGGACTGCCGGCATTGACGATCGAATACACAACGCCGTAAACAATCAGAACCGAGAAAATCGTCCACCACCACCCATAGCCGCCCGAAATATACCCGGCGTAATACGCGAGCCCGGCGACAATCGTGGCGATGAGAGCCACCAAATGACGAACAATTGTATCATTCATATATAGTATAAATACTTGTTTATTATAGCATAAAATCGGATAAATAAAACAGCCCCGCTATGTGGGGCTGGTTTTAATTGATTTGTTAAGCCAGAGCGCGTTCCTTTTTGCGTCTCTGTCGCTGTTCAACCAAGACCAAAAGTGGACTGGCGATGAAAATTGATGAATACGCTCCACTGGCGAGACCGATAAGCAACGCCAGCGCAAAATTATGAATCGATTCACCGCCGATAAAGTACAGAGCAAATAACGGTAGAAGGACGGTGAGAGTAGTATTAAGGGAACGCATCAAGGTTTCATTCAGGGCGACGTTTACCGTCTCAGGGAAATTCTCCGCGGTATGATGGATAATATTTTCCCGAATACGATCATAAACGACGATCGTATCCGTGACCGAGAAGCCTAGCACCGTCAGAAGCGCCAGAACAAAGTCAGTTTGAATTTCAATCCCCTTAAAATGACCAAGAAAAGCAAACACACCCAACACCACAAAAATATCATGAATCAAGGCCACGATCGCGAGCGCTCCATACTTCCAGCTGGCAACCGGACGGGAAACGCCGCGAAAAGCATAGGCGACATAAATAATAATCGCAATATTTACCCAGATGATAGCGCCCACCGCCCTCTGACGCAGGTTATCGCTAACCGAGGAACCAATCGTCTGAAAACTTTCCTCATGAACAATATTTCCGTTCTGCCCAAACACCGATTCAAATTTTTTGGTGAGCGCCTGATGCTGATCCTCAGTCAAGAAACTCGTGCGAATAATGTAACGATCAGACCCCGCGCCTTGTACGATGTGTTGGTTGAGATCCGCGTCCTCAAGTGTTTTCTGAACCTCCTCGACCGTCGGACGATTTTTGGAAAATGAAACTTCAACTAGACTGCCACCCGTAAAATCAATACCCAATTTCAACCCCCAGGTAGCAAGCGCGGCTACGGAAATAACTACAGTCAACGCTGTGATTGCGTACCAAACGTTGGCGTATTTAACAAAAGGAATCTTTAGCATATACTATTTTGTTACTGATTTACCACCTAAGAAAAATAATGGTCGTCCCTCGCCAAACCAGCCAAGGACAAGACGCATAATCGTACGCGTGATTGTCACGGCAGTGAAGAGGCTGACGAGTACGCCCGTGCCAAGCACGACTGCGAAACCCTGCACGAAGCCGCTGCCAAACCAAACCAACACCAATGAGCTGATGAGTGTCGTCACGTGACCATCCCGGATCGAGGGCCAGGCGCGAAGGAAGGCTTCCTCCATCGCGGCCTTCAGAGATTTGCCGGCTCTAAGTTCTTCCTTCAGACGTTCAAACACCAGCACGTTCGCGTCTACCGCCATACCGATCGAGAGGATAAAGCCGGCGATACCGGAGAGAGTAAGTGTTACACCGAGTAGCTTGAAAATCGCAAGGTTAAGAACCGTATAAAGCAGGAGTGAACCTACGGAAAGTAAACCGGGCAATCGATAATAAAGTGTCATAAAAATCATAACCAAGATCAGACCGGCGATACCAGCCTTGAAACTTTTCTGCAGAGAGTCAGCACCCAGCGTGGCGTCAACTTTCTGCTGGCTAAGGAGTTCAACCGGTACCGGCAAGGCGCCGGAATTCAACCTCTGAGACAGCAATTTAGCTTCAGTAATGCTAAAACTGCCATTGATTACGGCGCTACCACCGGTGATGGCTTCATTGACGCGCGGGATGCTGATCGGCTGGCCATCGAGATAGATCGCCACCTGCTTACCAACATTGCGGCCGGTAATCTCAGCAAAAAGTTTCGTGCCTTCGTCGTTGAATTGGAGGCTGACCTGGACCTGTCCGGTTTGATTATCAGTCGTGACTTCGGCGCGTTTCAATTGTTTACCGGAAAGGCCGGAAAATTTCCAACCCTCGGCTGGCGGGACGATGTCTGACTTCTGGCGAAAGCGAAGGAATATTCGCGCCACGTCATAAACTTTCTGAGTTCGCGCGACTTTGCGATAGATCAAGTGATAGCCAAACTGTGTTTCGATCGGACCAACAATAGTGTTAGTGGCGGCGTTCCAGACGGCATTCTCAAACTCCGGAACCATTTGTCCCTTCTTGAAGAAGCCTAGGTCGCCACCGCTGGTGTCCGCGCCTGGCTCAGTGGAATTTAATTTTGCCAATACTGAAAAATTCAGCGTGTTAATTTTCGATTTAATATCATTGATTTTGGCGAGTGCCTGCTCCTTGGTAGAAGTGGAAGTGCAGCCCTGCGCTCCAGTATAACAAATCAGCAGATGCGACGCGCTAATTTCAGTCTCGCCATCTTTCTCACCGATTCTCTTCACGATATTGAAGCCGAGTCCGTCATTAATGGCGATATTATTGAGCGTGCCATCTTTCACAGTCTTGGCCCAGGCATACAATAATGGATAATCCTTTTCAGTAATAAAACCAAGATCACCCCCGGCCTTCCTAGTACTGGTGACATCGTCAGATTTCTCACTGACTACTACCTGGAACGGCACTCCGACTGAAAGATCTTTATAAGCGGCTTTGGCCTTGGCTTTCAGCGACTCATTATAAGCATCCATATCCTTCTTCTCCTGTTCGGTCAGATCGCGCGCCGGCTCATTATTAACTTCTTTAAATTCCAAAATTGGTGTCTCGCCGATCATCTTGATCGCCTGATTGACGTCAGTGACGCCTGGCAGATCAACCATAATGCGATAGCTATTCGCGATCCTGGTGGTCTGAACCATCGGCTCAGAAACGCCAAGCCCGCCGCGAACGCGTCGCTCGATGACATCACGGACGCCCTCTACCGCACTGGCGACGTCTCCGGAAGGAATCTTCTCCGTCTTGGCTTCGTAGATCAGATGCGCCCCGCCCTGCAGATCAAGGCCAAGATTGAATCCCGTGTCCGGCAAACGAGGAATGCCGAGGTTGGCTTTTTTATTTATCAAATCAATTCCGCGATTGGCATAGGTCGGCATGACTACCAACAGACAGAATATCGCGAGCGCGATAATCCCGTAGAATTTTGATCGCACGCTGGCCTTAGTTACCGTTCCCCCCGTTGGTCGAAACTTTTTGGACATACAATATATAGGAATATACTAGGCTGAAATGTTGCCTCATCTTATCTTATTCGAGTATTTTTGGCAAGTGGGTTTTGTGGATTATTACCTTGACAGCAAATACCCGCCATGATACGGTTTTTGGTAGCCAAACTCACTTGGGGGTAACAATAATGGATCCGAAGCGAACTACGTTGTATAAGTTATTGAACTCTTACCTAAAGCAAAACCCCGACAAACTACGTGAGCTCGCTCAAGGGCTCGAAGCTTCGATACCAAACGTACAACGGTGGGTTAATGGCGAGAATTCTCCGCCCGCTTATCAACTTGTACTCCGACGTTTAAAGGAGTTCCTCCAAAATAAACCCTTGGCAAAGCCAGTCATGCACCACGACGATCCCCCTTGCGAGGCTCGTCTCCGCAAAAGAAACGGCGGTAGATACTGCGCGTCCTGCAAACTTCGTCCAGACCCGCAAAGCCTGCGGATCTGG
>JBBTSL010000076.1:0-23802 GCA_038064745.1 Patescibacteria group bacterium
GACCACCAGTCTCGTGGTATTCGAGGAAGGGGAGATAATTCATACCGCGATTTTGCCGGTCGGCAGTGAGCACATTACCAATGATATCGCGATCGGACTTCGGACATCGATCGATATCGCCGAGGCGGTGAAAATCGAGCATGGCGACTGCACTCCCGGACAGATTTCTAAACGCGAAGAGATTGACCTTGCGTCGCTTGGTTCTCCTGAGCATGAGATAATCAAGAAGCAATACTTAAGCGACATTATCGAAGCAAGGGTGGAGGAGATATTGCATATGGTTGATCAGGAACTTATCAAAATTAAGCGTAACGCCCTCCTGCCGTCAGGTGTGGTGTTTACCGGTAGCGGGGCGAAGTTGGCCGGATTGATCGAGCTTACGAAGAAACAGCTCCGACTACCGGCGGTCCTGGGTTATCCGCTTGGCGTAGTAAGCGCTACTGACAAGGTAAATGATTTATCTTTTTCTACCGCTGTCGGCCTCGTGAAGTGGGGCGGTAAAATTCAGGCGGAAGGCTCGAGTAATACCTCGAAAGGCGGTTGGGGGATCGGGGGAGTTAGTCGGGCCGGTAGCCGACTGAAGAATTGGGTGAAGGCGCTGATTCCTTGATCAAAAAGTTTCTTGACATGAACGTGGTTAGACGTTACACTAGATTGCGAAGCATCGCCTTCGCTTATTTTAATAATAAGGCATGAATACAAAATTTGTTCAACCCATAAATGAAAAAAATATGCCGCAAGTCAAACCCGACATTGAAGCTTTTGCAAAAATAAAAGTTATTGGCGTCGGAGGTTCCGGAGGCGCAGCTATCAATCGCATGATGGCGCGAAAGATCCGTGGCGTAGACTTCATCGCTATGAATACCGATGTGCAGGCTCTGCATTACAACAGCGCCCCGCACAAGATTAATATTGGGAAGACCGTTACTCGCGGACTTGGCGCTGGGATGAACCCCGATATCGGACGCAAGGCCGCCGAGGAATCTCAGAATGAGATACGCGAGGCGCTCAAGGATACTGACATGGTATTTATTACTTGCGGTCTCGGCGGTGGATCAGGCTCAGGAGCCGCTCCGCTCGTCGCGCAGATTGCCAAGGAGATGGGCGCGCTGACGGTGGCGGTGGTGACGAAGCCGTTTTCGTTTGAGGGGCCACAGCGCAATCGCATCGCCGACGAAGCCTGGGAGGAGCTCGCGAAGAATGTTGACGCTATCATAACAATTCCAAACGATCGGGTTTTACAAATTATTGATAAGAAGACTCCAATAACAGAAGCTTTCAAAATAGTTGACGATGTTCTGAGGCAGGGTGTGCAGGGGATCTCAGAGCTTATTACTATCCCGGGTCTCATCAATGTCGATTTCGCCGATGTCAAGACGATTATGCAGGACACCGGTTCGGCACTGATGGGGATCGGGACGGGTACTGGTGAGAATAGAGCGGTAGAGGCCGCCAAGGCCGCTATCTCCAGTCCGCTCCTTGAACTTTCTATCGATGGCGCCAGTGGAATCCTATTTACCGTTACCGGCGGATCGGATCTCGCTATGAGCGAAGTAAGTGAAGCGGCCAAGATCGTCACCAGCTCGGCCGCGCCTGATGCCAAGATTATATTTGGCGCTATCATCGACGAAGCGATGGCCGGAAGCATGAGGATTTCCGTGGTCGCCACTGGATTTGACAATCGTCGGGCAGTACTGCAGAAGGAAGAGGAGGATAGCACGAGCTTCTTTTCAGGCGCGAAGTATATGCCGAGCACTTTCCTGCGCAAGGCTCAGAAGGAAGAGGCAGAGGAGGAGAGGCGATTCAAGACCATCGTTCAGAAAAGTCCGGTCGCTCAGCCGGCGTCTGATGCACCAGTCAGAGGTAAGACTGCCAACGTCGCCGCGGACGAAGAGTTAGAAATTCCGGCCTTTATTCGTCGTAAGATGGGAATGTAACACGAAGTTGAAAGTTTATAAAGTTATAAAGTTCATAAAGTCGAAAACCGGTTGGTAACTTGATAACTTTATAACTTATCATATGCATTGTCCGGTTTGTAATTATAAAGAGACGAGCGTACTCGACACTCGCGCGTCCGAGGACGGGCTGTCGGTTCGTCGACGTCGTCAATGTGACAAATGTCATTATCGATTTTCCACAGTGGAGGAAGCGGAGTTGCTTGATATTGTGGTAGTGAAGGAGAATGGCGAAAGACAAAGTTATATCAGAGAGAAGATGGAAGGCGGGATCCGCCGCGCGCTCCCCAAGCGTCCATATACGCAGGAGAAATTTCATTTGCTCGTGCATCTTATCGAGCGAGATATTCAGAAGAAGAAACGCCGCGAGATTTCCAGCGAGGATATCGGAGAGATTGTGATGAAGCATCTTCATAACTTTGACAAGATTGCTTATGTAAGATTTGCGAGCGTGTACAGAGATTTCAAGGATGTGAAAACTTTTGAAAAAGAATTAAGGAAGCTAAAAGGTAAAAGGTAAAAGGTGAAAGGTGAAAGGTAATTATATTTATGTTTAAATATCCAAAAGCGCAAAAAGTAAGTCCCTCCCCACGGGAGGGTGGGGAGGGGTTGGTGAATCCGGCGAACCCACCCCTACCCCGCCCAAGCGGGGATTTGGCTACTGCCCCAGTTGAGGCGCCAAAAAAAGACGTCAGTCCGGAGGCACTTCGGGAATTACTTGAGAAGAATCTCAAGTGGTCGCAGATTATCTATGAGCAGACGAGGCTGATCAACAGCAAGCTATTCTGGAAGTCGGTCTGGGGTTGGGCGATGTTCATAATTTTTGTAGTTGCCCCGACCGCCATGAGCGTTTGGTTTCTGCCACGGATAATCCGAGAGTTGGAAACTAAGTATCAGCCTTATTTAAATCTGCTGGGTTCCGGACAGCAGACATCGACCGCCAAGGGTCAGAGTTCGATTGACGATATTCTGAAACTTTTGCCGATTACAGATGAACAGAAGGTAAATTTGAAAGCAATACTCGGAACCAAGTAATTCTGATATGTTTAGGTTTACGAAAATCGGGGCCACCATCGGACCCGCCTGCGAGGACAAGGCAACCCTGGAAAAAATGATTAAAGCCGGCATGAACTTCGCGCGGCTTAATTTTGCGCATGGAAATTATGAGTGGCACGAGGAAGCCGTGAAAAGGATTAGGTCCGTAGCGGAGAAAATGGATGAGCCGGTGGCTATTCTCCAGGATTTGCAGGGTCCGCGAATTCGCATTGGTATTCTACCTGAGGCCGGTGTTCATTTGCAGGCAGGGGAGGCAGTTGAGCTCGATGCTACTGTGTCATATAAATCCGGCGGTCCATTACCAATCGACCAGCCTGATCTGCACCGGCACCTATTGCCGGGAGAGCGGATCCTCATCGATGATGGGCGAATTGAATTAAAAATAAAAAAGATCGATGGATCTCGGATATTGACTACCGTGGTAGAAGGCGGGGAAGTTTTGTCGCACAAAGGCATAAATTTGCCGGACAGCAAATTGCAAATACCGGCGATGAGCGCGAAAGATCGTGAGGATTTGCGTTTCGGAGTCAGGGTTGGCGTGGATATGGTCGGCCTATCATTTGTGAGCAATGCCAACGATATTATCGACGTACGTTTTCTGATTGAGCAGATTTTGAAGGAGGAGAAAATGGCCATTGAACATCCGATCATGATCATCGCCAAGATTGAACGTCATGAGGCGGTCGATAATCTGAAGAGCATCATCGAAGCGGCGGATGGGATCATGGTGGCGCGTGGCGACCTCGGTATCGAATTACCGCGTCAGGAGGTGCCGCTTATTCAGAAGAAGATTATCGACGCGGCGCGCCAGGCGGCGAAGCCGGTCATAGTCGCCACTCAGCTTCTGGATTCGATGCGAGAGAGTCCGCGTCCAACTCGCGCCGAAGTAAGCGACGTTGCCAACGCCGTGATTGATCATGCCGATGCCTTGCTGCTGACGAACGAAACCGCCGCCGGAAAATTCCCGGCCGAGACCGTCAAAGTAATGTCCGAGATTATCGAGAGTACCGAGAAGTCCGCCTATGACGATCTGCCGATGCCATCACTCGCGAAGCAGGTAAATACCGAGGAGGCGATAAGTAAATTATCTCGCTTGCTAGTCGAGGAGACCGGATCTCGGTTTATCCTGGCTGGCTCGATGACCGGTGAGACCGGACGCCTGCTCAGTCAGGTTCGTCCCAACGTTCCTATTTATGTCGCGACCGGCGATGAGCTGGTGAGACGCCAACTAAATCTTTCCTGGGGGATTAGATCATTTATCTCTCCGACTTGTCGCAATATCGAGGAGTTCGTCGAGCGCTCTATTGTTTATCTGAAGACAAATAAACTCGGTAAAGTCGGTGATAAGATGATCGTCGTCGCCGGTGAGCCGGTTGGTCAGGCCGGGAATGTAAACTTGCTGGAAGTCAGAGAAATCAAATAAAATCTAAGCCACATTTTTCACGACCTCTTCAATCATGCCGCGGAATCCGTGGCTGCCAAGGAAGACAATCACCCCGCCGAGCGGGGCTTTTTTTAATAGGTATTTTACCAGTTCTGAGTCGCCAGCAATGTAGGTCGTATTTGGCTGTGTTTTTCTTATCACTTCAGCGATGCCCTCGCCGTCTAACGATTTTTCTCCGCCCGAATCAAGCTTGAGCTTGGTCAGCCGCGGGATAATTACCTCATCGGCATCTTTGAACGCGTTGTCATAGCCGGAGGCGGATGAAGCCAGGCGGTTGCCGATGTTTGGCTCAAAAATAGCGAAAATTTTGCCTGGATAAATTTTACGAATTGTCTTCAAAACCGACATTGCTTTGGCCGGGGAATGCGCGATGTCGTCGATCACCACCACCTTGCCGACATGTCGTTTTTCGAGACGCCTTTTCATGCCGATGAAGAACTTTACGCTTTCCAGAATTTTTTTCGGTTCCAGTCCTAGCTCGTGGGCCAAGGCGAAGCAGGCGGTGATATTGTCGGCCATATATTCGCCGAGGCAGGGCGAACTAACCGCGTGCGATATTCCGTCATGTTTTATATTAAACTTAATTCCGTTTTCGGTCTCTATAATGTCGCCATAGTTATAAGTTGCGGCGGAGGATGGTCCGTAGGTGATGGATTTTTCAGGCAATTTAATATTCTTGACGCGCTCTGAGACTATTACAATTCCTTTCGGCTCCTCTACCAATTTCTGAAACACTTCCATATAATCGCGTTCGGTTTTGTAGACATCGGCGTGATCCCAGACGACTGCCGTCAGTAGCAGATGCTTCGGCCGGTAGTGAAAAAACTTCGGTCGTAGATCCCAGCGGGCTGATTTGTATTCGTCGCCTTCGAGGATGCTGTAGTCGCCGTCGGTCAGGTGAGCCGAGGGGAGTTTGTTCTGGCTGAGTCCGCCAAACATATAGCTCGGATTGTGGCCACTGCGCAGGAAAATCCAGGTGAGTAAGGCAGTGCAAGTGGTCTTGCCGAAGGTGCCGGCGCAAACGATGGAGTTTTGTTTTACAAAATAGTCAGCTATCACTTCGGGGTAGGATTTGTAGTTCAGTTTATTTTCGACCACATATAGCCATTCCGGATTTGTCGAACCGGCGACGTTGCCTACAACTACCAAATATTCATTAGAGGAATTCTCTCCTCCTTCGCTAAAGCTTCGGAGGACACGGTCCGGGTGCCAGCCGGCGTAGAAATCAATCTGATTTTCTTCGAGACTGGTCGATACCGGCGGATAAAATCCAACATCACTGCCGGTCACTTTCCAGCCTTTTTCCTTGAAGGTGAGGGCAAGCGCGCTCATAGCGACTCCGCAGATGCCGATGAAGTGGACGTGCTTCATAGAAGTTTTTTTAGCTCTAGCAAGTCAGTTTGCCACTCCTTACCATCAAACCATTCTATCCCTTCGAATTGCAATTTATAGGTATCAGACGGTCGCTGGGCGGAGCCGAGATAAACATATTGCTTGTTGGTTTCGCCGGCCCAAAGGATTGCCCGGAGCATCATGCCGAGGCCGATGGAATTTGGAATTTGGAATTTGGAATTTAGAATATAGAATGGGTAACAGTAGTGGAGAAGCTCATCGGTCTCGCGGCAAATCGCGTAGCCGACCGTCTCATCCTTAAATTTGTAAATCAGCAGTTTATTAAAATTGCTTTTCTTATTATCAGTTAGTTGCTCTTTTATTTTATTAGCACTGAAGGTCTTCTCACCAAATTTTTCATCATAGAAATCTTTGCCCAGCTTGCCTATGCTCCAATCGTAGGAATGGTAGGGGATTGCTTGGTTGGTGATTTCAAGGCCATCGGTCTTTTTCAGGATGCGGCGATTCTCGCTCGAGAGTTCAAATTTCAGAAGATCAATACGCACGCTTCTCGTCTGATCCATCACGCCGCGGCCGATGCGGCCGAAAAGAAAACCCTCATCGTATAAGGTATTGAGGTTGCTATTAGAAAAGTCAGTGATAGTTTTTTGGTTCCATTTCAAATACATACGCTGCAATTAGCAATTATCATTTATCATGTATCAGGTAATTATCAATTAAACAATTACCAAACCTGTAATTGATACATGATACCTGGTACTTGATAACTATCGCAACGCTATCCAAACCGCCACTATCACCACGAACGCTTGGATAATCCAGAATCGCATAACAATTTTTTCCTCACTCCAGCCGATCATCTCGAAATGGTGATGAAGCGGAGCCATCTTGAATAGTCTTCGTCCGAGCAGGCGGCGGAAAAGCACCTGCAGAATTACGGAAAAAATTTCCACATAGAAAATGAAGCCCAGGAGCGGCAGGAGTAGGGTTTTGTTGATGGCGATAGTATTGATGGCGAGAAGCGTGCCGAGGCCGAGGGAGCCGACGTCGCCCATCTGAAATCTGGCCGGCTTAATATTGAAGTAGGTGTAGGCGATGAGGGCGCCGACCACCGTCATATTAAACGGCGCAAAGGCCGTCCGGCCCTCGATCCAGCTGAGTATGCCAAGCGCCATAAACGTGATAATCAGTGAGCCTCCGACGAGGCCATCGAGGCCATCGGCGATGTTCACGGCGTTGGCGGTAAACATTACGAAAAATATAATAATCGGGATAATCAGCCAGCCCACATAGACCGAGCCGTCGAATGGTATCCAGAGTGTCTGCCAGCTGGCGCCGAGTTTCGCATAAACCCACCAGGCCGTGACGGCGCCGGCGACAAATTGCAGAAATAATTTTTCATGGACCTGTATGCCGCGGTTCTGCTTGGAGCCGAACATCGTCGTCGCCTCGCGGAAAGCCGTCCAGGGCAGAGTGATGATGTGCCAAATCTTCATATACCATTTCTTGTGGACGCGAATCAGGATCAGAGCGTGTTTGATATTACGCAGGCGTCGTCGGCCGCCGAAAACATTTAGCAGATCATCGGCCGCGCCGAGCAGGGCGGAGAACGCCATCGCGCCGATCGGCACGTAGGTATAGCGGCGATCCCAATTGAAGACAATGGTGATAGCAGTCACAACGATGATAACGAGCAGGCCGCCCATGATAGGAGTGCCGGCCTTGGCGGATTTCTCTCCCTGCATCGCGGGGTCGTATTCCGCATTACGCAAAATTTTATACTTATAAAGTATGGCGGTGAGAATGGGCGTCAGGACAAACCCAAGCGCGGTGGCCCCGATTAGGAATACCAGAGCTTGTTGAAGAATCTCTACGGATGCGAAACTTGGCATAATTAAATTTTTAGTCTGCGAATTTGTAAAACTTTGGCGCGCTTCGCTTCGAGGTAGGTTTCATTTTTGTTGTCGCTCTGGCCATTCTCCGTCCATTTCTGCTCCAAGAGACCGTCCTTTGGATAAATTATTTCGATATTACCTGCCGTCACACCGTGGCCATATTTCCCGTCGCCGCTCCAGGCTCTGGCATGGACGTAATCGATAATATTATCTTCGATATTTCGTATCAGCAATACATGATTTCGTTGTTTAGTAGGTTGAGTTTCGAGCATCGTTATAATATCTCCGGCTACGACATCTTTTAATCCTACCACACTGCTATTTCTATCATCGGCCAGGACTCGTACGCTGATGTTTTCAATCGGACGGAGAATCGAAATAATGTATCTAAAAAATTTTGCCGGCGGATAAATGCGCAACTTTGTTGTAAAATCAATATTTTTTGTCTCACGGAAATGAGCCCTCAGTACCTGGCTGACAAAGCCGGAGCACTCGATGCCGAGATCGTGGTCGATCATGAATTTTCTGAGGTCATCCGCGGTCAGATTCTGCTTGCAGACGGAGCAGTCGTTCTCGAAAATGCCGAGGTGGTATTGGGTGGAAATTATTTTTGCCTCTTCGACAATTTCTTTCGGAGAGCCTTTCCCGACCAGCGCCCGGAGCTGTCCGCGGCTACGCTTGCGGCTGTTGTTGAAATATGGACATCGCACACCATCCACGCCTGGGAAGGGCAGGTTGAAGTATTGGTCGATAATCTTCTCGGCGTTAGGGGAGAGCATGTTTAGTTGGAGAAATAATATTTTCCGGTTTTGTAAGCTTCGATACAGTGGGGCATAGTTTTGAAACACGGTGTCGGCAAATTTTCCAAATCATACCACTCCCACGATTCGCATTTCTCCGGCTCCATCACGGTCGGCTCACCGCTTTCCCAATCGGCGATAAAGTTTAAGTGGACATAATGCTTCGGGAGATAATCCAGCAGATTGGAAACCAGAAGAAATCGAATGTTTTTAATTTTGATGCCTGCTTCCTCTGCGGTCTCGCGGATGACACACTCTTCGAATGATTCCTTATATTCAAGGTGGCCGCCGGGAAATGAGTATTCGCCACTGCCGTGAGCGTTCTTGCGCCGATGCAGAAGAATTTTCCCATCTTTGAAAACCATCACCCCGATACCTACTTTTGGTCTTTGATCTTCATTATTTGACATATCATTTCAAAATAGCGGCAATTTTTTTACCCAGCTCGTTGAGCTGATTATGGGCTAACATTATACCCTCTTTGCTTTGGATGCGCAACAAGTCTTTTTCGGGTTCCGTGTTAGCGTATTCGATGACATTCAGACCGAGAGACTCGAGCCTCTGGACTTTAGACTTTTGACCTCGATTGGCCAACCCACCCCTACCCCGCCCAAGCGGGGATTGTGGAACCCGCTGGATAATCTGCGCGCCTTCGATAACGCTCGTTAGAACGAATTTTGCCTTTGGAAGTCCGAGTAGGGCAGAGAGATGGGCTTCGAATGTCGTAGAATCACCCTGAAGGATTGATTCGTAGGTAGTGGAGGCCGGCTGTCTCGCGTTAATTTCGATCAGGTAGATTTCGCCGGAAGCCTGATCTAGTATCGCATCGATGCCGAATAGTCCTCTCCAGCCATCGGCCATAAGCTTCCTGCCCACTCCCTCAACAATTGCCTTATAATTATTCCACTGAGGGTCATCGAGCAGTTTGTTTCCGAGCTGCCAATCGTTGCCGATGGTCGCGAATTTATTTTGAGTGAAAGGCGAGAGCCCGGTGATCTGGTACATGATTGGCCCATGTAAAATTTCTCCATCCCAGACAACGTTGTTGCTGGTGAGGCAGGGTCCGTCAATAAATTTGGTCACCCTGATTGGACGCTTCGGAAATTTCTTACGGATCTCGTCGGTATCCCGTGGTGATTTTATGAGCAAGGTCCCGCTGCCGGTATGCGCCCGGTTGAATTGAATAATAATATTTTCTTTTTTCCATTCCAGATCCTTCCCGAGTATGACCTGATGTGGTGGCAGAAATTTCTTGAGCGCGCCGAGCCAGTCGAGCTGAGAAATTTTCTCTTCGACGTTCGTCGCCAGCCGCGCATCCGGGTTTAGAAGTTTCCAATTATTACGTTTGCAGATTCTTTCGATCAGCTCGGTATTTTTGAAAACTAACAACCGCGGATTTGCAATCGAGTTGATAAATTTTTTCGTCTCCGTCAGCTGAAGCAGTTCGTGCGTGTCGAGCAGGGTCGGCTTCGACACCAGGACGATGTTTGGATTTCCGACGGACAGTCTCTTTGCAAACGGTGTTTCATTTGCTATGATGTAAAAGCTTTTTTGGGGCTGATGCCCGAGCGCCCGCTCGATGTCGCGGGTTACGTAGATTATTGACTGGTCTAGATTGTTGTTAGTCATAGTCTCTTAATTATAGTAGAAATAAGGCCTTTTGGCAATGGTGAGTTAAACGACAGGACCTCACCCCGCCTCTCCTTATGAGGAGAGGGGAGCCAACATTTCCTTCTCCTTCAAGGAGAAGGCAAGGATGAGGTCTTGCAATTATATGGACGCATTATTGTATAAAAAATTAAAAGAGTTCGGCAAGGTGAGGGCCAACGCTCCGCTCGCGAAGCATACCACGTTGAAAATCGGCGGTAATGCGGAGGCGTTCCTCGAGGTGGAGGATAAAGGAAGCTTGGTGCGCGCGCTGGATTTTTTGACCGCGGTTGGTGAAGATTACTTTGTTATCGGCGGCGGATCGAACATCCTTCTGCCGGACGAGGTGATAGAGGGCGTGGTGATTAGAAATAGGATCAGTGGCCTCGACGTTTCAAATAATATAATCGCGGCGGAGAGCGGCCTCGGCTTCGGGTTTCTGACGAATTTCGCGGCGAAGAACAGCCTCAGCGGCCTGGAATGGTCGGCCGGATTGCCGGGGACAGTCGGCGGAGCGATTCGTGGCAATGCCGGAGCGGCCGGCGGCGCAGTGGCGGATAGTTTGGTTAGGGTTGAAGCCTGGATCGATGGCGAGGTCGTCCAAATCAAAGGTGATGATTGCGAATTCGATTACCGGGACAGCATCTTCAAACATAATAAGGGAGTGGTATTGAAATCGTGGTTTGGCCTCGCGACCGGGGATTCGATCAAGAGCCTTCACCGGATGCAGGAGATAATGAAGCGCCGCAACGGCGTTTATCCGCCTTATCCTTCAGCCGGAAGCTTTTTCAAAAATCCAAGTCCTGAGACGCCGGCCGGCAAACTTATTGAGCAGGCCGGGCTCCGGGGATTGCGTGTGGGAGGCGCGATGGTATCCAATGAGCATGGAAATTTCATTATCAATCTGGAGGGCGCTACACAAGCCGACGTTCTGAAATTAGTTGATGAAGTTAAGTCTAGGGTGTATAATAAATTTCAGATAACACTCGAGGAGGAAGTTCATATAATTAAATAAAATACCATGAAAATAACTACCGCTGGCAAACAACTCAATCTAACCGAGGCCATGGAGCAATATGTGGAGAAGAAACTCAGCAGTCTCGAGAAATTTTTTGATCGGATCGAGAAGGCAGTCGTGACGCTAGGTATGGAGACTCACCACCACCAAAAGGGCGAGATTTTTTACGCGGAATGCAAGATGGACGTTCCCGGCGCCGACCTTTTCGGCAAGAAGACTGCCAAGGATATTTACGCGGCGATTGATTGCCTGAGGGATGAGCTCGAATCGAAATTAAAAAAATACAAACAAAAATTACGCGGCAACGTGAAAAAATCAAAGAGCGGTGGCCGAAATGTCAAGGAGTACCAGCCGGAGGAGTAGGACAAGGGTATGGTTTTTTTTCGGGCAATTAGAGAATTTTTGAGAATGCCTGGCAGGCTTTATGTCCTTGCTGGGTCTTTTTTTATCGCCTCCGGCTGGGGCTGGTATCATTTCTACCGCCACCCCAGGCTGATTTTCGTTGGTAAAAATATTTTACTTTGGTTAGCGGTCATTTTGTTTTTTCATCTTTTTTTGGCTGGCTACCAATTTATCGTCGGGCGCTATAAGCGGAATATCTTCTGGCAAAACGTCTTTCCTTCCTATCTCGCAGAGTTATATTTTTTCGCTTCATTGTTTTTTTTAATTTTTTTCCTTCGGATCGAGTGGCTAAGTTTGGTATTTTTTGTCGTTACTTATTGGCTTTTTTTCCGTCAGACGCAGAAGGTGTTATCTCTGCATCCGGGAGGGCAGAAATGGCTGATTGCGAATAAGACGATTTTTACTTTGACATTTTTTTTGTTTGTTATTCAATCTACAGTTCAATACGCCGCCTATCACTATTATATTTTAGACGGCAGCATTCGTTTTTTTGATATTGTTTTTTTCCGTTCGGTCGCGATGGTGACATTTTGGCTGTTTGGCTTCGCTTTTGCCGGTTTATTTCAATCCTATTTTCGAGGGGCCTGGCGCCATGCGTTATTTATCGTCTGGTTCATATTATTTGCCCTTGGGATTGCGGTATGGGTGGTAAATTTGGGAGTTCTGTATTATTCCGGACTATATTTCAGTCCGATTGCTCTGGAGCATGCCGGTGACGCCGAAGCGGTGTTGATGAACAAAGTTTCATATTTGCTCGCGTCAGGAGCGGTAGCGGTGTTTATTTTTCTGACGTATTTGCTTGTTAATATCAGCAAAGCTCAGCGCGCCGCGGGTAAGAAGATCGTCAACTATTATAATTTGGCCATCACAGCTATTTCAATCGTTATTTTTGTTTTTCTGTCGTCATTTCAGAATACGCCGGAATTCGTCATAACGAAATCATTTTACAATTATTACTTTGGCGAGCGGATAAATCACACTCTGGACAGGGAAGTGCAGGATAAGCTCGCGAAGTTTGGTTTGTCTTATCAGACGGACAAGTTTTATGTGAACACCAGGGGGCAGATTTTCGAGACGACCACCACTCGCTTTCTGCCGGATCGACTGCTACAAAATAAGCCGAATATATTAATCATCGAGCTTGAATCATTCAGCGCACGCCTCTCCGACGTGTATAATTCTAAATATCCGGACGTTGCTCCAAATCTGAAGGAGTTTACGCTCGATCCGCATAGCACGGTTTTTCGTAATTATTATAACGCTTCGACCCCGTCCATCACTGGCGCGTTGTCACAATTTTGCTCATTTTTGCCGCCGACCGGCCACAATGAAATACAAGAGGAAAAAAAGATTCAGAATCATCATCTGCTCTGCTTGCCTGAGGTTCTGAAGAAGCGCGCCGGATACAAATACGCCGCCTACGTCACTGCCGTGGACAAGGAATACGCGCATAAGGACGGTATATTTACCAGTATGGGGTTCGATAAGACATATGGAACATCGGAACTTGAGAAATATATTCCGGGAGAGCCGCTCTCGTGGGGATATTCCGACCATCAATTGTTCCCGGCAGTTTTCAAATTTATGAAGGATGCGCCGCAGCCATTTCTCATGACGCTCGCGACAGTTGATACTCATCCGCCTTTTGATCTGGCGAAGGACGCGGTAAATTACGGTGATGGTTCGAAGTCGGTCCTAAATATGTTCCATACCACCGATGACGCATTCGGCAAATTTTGGAAAGAATTTAAGATTAGCCCTCTTTATCAGAACACGATCGTGATCGCAGTGGCCGATCATGCGATATTTCCGGGCGCTCTCACGAAGGATTTATTTCCTGAGGAAGCGAAAACTCTGACATTTTATGATCAGAATTTTTTGGCAATATATGTGCCGGACTCGATCCTGCCAAGGGAAGTAAGTATAATGTCATCCGGGATTGACCTGACGCCGACCATTCTTCAGATGCTTGATATCAATCTACCAAATTCTTTCGAAGGCCATTCGATCTTTGATGATCGTAAAAAATATCCGAATCTGCTCGGCATGCATGAGTTTGGTTTGTACATCAATCAGGCCGGGAACGGTGGCAAGCGCTTGGTTGATTATAACATTCCGAACAGGATAGACTGCGGGGATAAGGAGTTAATCTCGGCCAATCTTACGCTTTGTGACTACCTCAACTTTTATAATTGGAAGCGCCAAATGTTCGAGGAAGGGCGTTTTTGGAAGCATTAGTGTTACTGTGCTATACTATATAGTATATGTCACTAGAGTTTAATGAAAATTTTTTATCGGCTTCATATCGTGGCTTATCTTCGTTGGATGCGGAGGTAAGGACCAGCGAGTACGGTAAAAATATCCGCCCTGGAAGGCGGCGAAAGGGCTCCCTCAGATTGTTGTGGGGGATTATGTCTGAGCCGATGTTACTGCTCCTCGTCGCCACGACGGTCATTTATTTTTTCATCGGCACTCATCTTGAGACGCTGATATTCGCATTTTCGATTGTGCCGGTTGTTTTGATTGAATTCTTCCAGGAGAGGCGCACTGATCGCGCTCTCGAGATGCTGGATAATATATTGGTGGAGGAGTGCCAGGTATTCCGCGATGGCGCTTTAGTGAAGATGTTGATGAGTGAGTTGGTACCTGGAGATGTTGTTTATATTTCGGCCGGGGACAAGGTTCCCGGCGACGGCGTGGTTATACGTTCGCCCGGACTCATGGTGGACGAAAGCGCCCTGACCGGCGAATCGATGCCGGTTGAAAAGGTTCAATATACAAACAACGGTGGCGACAGCAAGTTGCTTCAGGGGACGATGGTGGTGCAGGGCGAAGCTCAGGTAGTTATTCTCGCGACTGGCGGCGAGACTCAGTATGGCAAGCTTGGAAATCTTCTCGCCAACATTATCGATGTTGAGACGCCGCTCCAGGCGAAGGTTCATGATTTAGTCAAGAAGTTGGCCGTCGCCGCTGTTATAATTGCCCTTTTCATCGGGATGGTCATTGGTCGCGAGCAGGGGCTACTGAAGGGTCTTCTCGGCTCTCTCACGATTGCCATGTCCATCATTCCCGAGGAATTTCCGATCGTATTCAGCGTTTTTTTGATTATGGGTGTTTGGCGTCTTTCGAAGCGCAACGCATTGGTTCGCAAGATGGTAATGGTGGAGACGCTAGGGTCGGTTACTACCATTTGCGTGGACAAGACCGGCACCCTGACCGAGGGTAAAATGCGGCTGGAGAAAATTTATTTTGAGGGTAAAATTATCGAGGCCGCGAAGATCGATGACATCAAGTCAGTATCGTCACTGATTGAGGCGGCGGTGTTGGCGCTCGAGAGGGTGGCGATCGATCCGATGGAGATTGAGATGCAGCGTTTCGCGAAAGCGAAGCAGATTTATTCGGATAACTTTTATAACAATTTTAAACTGAAAAAGGACAGCACCTTCAATGCTTCCTCGAAGTTGGTGCACCATATTTGGCAAGGAGCTGACGATCTATGCTATCAGTATACGGCCGGCGCGCCGGAATCCGTAGTGGCGCTATGCAACCTCGATGATGAGGCTCGCGGGCAAATCAGAGCGGCCTACGAGAAATTAGCAGCGGATGGCTATCGGGTAGTTGCAATCGCCAAGACGGCGAGCACGGTTGATTGCAATGAGTTTACGAACGATAAATTAAACTTTTCCGGATTGATCGCCATGAGTGATCCACCGCGCTATGGTGTGAGAGAGGCGCTTGAAGTATGCAAGGCCGCCGGCATCCGAGTAATGATGATCACCGGCGATCACGCTCTGACCGCTATGTCGATCGCTGGTCGCATTGGTCTCGAGGTCAGGGGGCCGGTCATCGAGGGCCGTGAGCTCGCCAGCTATACCAGGGAGAAACTTCAGGAGGTCGTTCGCGCAAGTAATATTTTTGCCCGCATTCAGCCGGACCAGAAATATTTAATTGTTGAATCACTGCAGGCCAATGGGGAGATCGTCGCTATGACGGGCGACGGTGTGAATGACGCGCCGGCGCTCAGGAAGGCCACTATCGGTATCGCGATGGGTAAGAAGGGGACGGCCGTGGCGCGCGAAGCGGCCGGGATTATTCTGCTGGATGATAATTTTACGACAATTGTGAAGGCGGTAGAGGAGGGTCGAAGGATATATGACAATCTTCGCCAAGCATTCGCTTTCTTGTTTACTTTTCACCTGCCGGTGATTGGCCTCGCGATAATCCCGCTCCTGCTTGGCCAAGGTTTATATTTTTTACCAATCCATGTTATTTTTTTGGAGCTATTCAATGATCCGGTCACGGTTCTCGGGCTTGAGCGCGACCCGATACGACGGGGTGCGATGCTTGATGGGCCCCGTTCGGCAGACGAACCACTTATAAATCGGCAGCTTTGGTGGCGGATAATATGGCAGGCCGCCGGGATATTGGGCGTGGCGCTATGGTTTTATGGCTATGGTTTCTGGCATCAGAATCTTACGCTTGGCAGGACGATGTCATTCACCGCTCTCGTGATATCGCAATTGATTCTGGTTTTGATAAGTCGTGATATCTCGCAAGTGAAGCAGAATAAATTATTGATGCTTATGGTGGCGTTGACCGGTGTCGGTCTAAGTCTGGTGACACTTGTGCCGGTCGTTAATAAATTATTCCATTTCACCCCGCTTTCATTATCAAATTACCTTTACACTTTTGTTGTTTCATTAGTGGTGATGACTTATTTCAATATCATCGCTCATGGGCACTGGGGGAAGAAGAAAAAAATAGTTACTCAGGAAATATAACCTTGCCGTTTTCATCATAGAGAAGAATGGCGAGTACCGGGCAGGATTGCGCCGACATGAGGAGGGTGTCCTCATCGGCCGCCTCCGGATCGACGATATAGGCGAGATTCTCATCATCGAGCTGGAATATTCCCGGCGCGACTGCCACGCAGGAATTTGCGCCGATGCACTTCACGCGGTCTACTACGATTTTTCGGATTTTGCCGGTTTTCCGCGGCGCCTCCGAGGTTTTTTCGTTCATATGTTTTTAGTGTGTCATCCTGACGACGCAGGAAGGATCTCTGGCTCACCATCAGTGGCCAATGTGCCAGAGATTCTTCACTTCGTTCAGAATGACAATTAATATTAGATACCCAGCGTCGCCCGAAGGTCAGCCGGCATCTCATACGGCGGATCAAAGGTGAGTTCGATATCAACGTTTTTAATTGGCAATTTATCCTTCAATTTTATTATTATCTCGTCATTCAGCTGCGGCCCCCACGGGCAGAAGGGCGTGGTGTAGGTCATGACGATTTTCACACCCTTTTCGTCCGGAATAATATTATAAATAAGGCCCATCGTCCAGATGTCCAGATTAACTTCGGGATCCTTGATGGTTTTCAGAACTTCGATTACTTGTTCTTTGGTGATCATATTAATATTTCGAATATCCATTTCGCTCTATCTCCAGCGCCAATTCCTTCCCGCCGCTTTTTACAATTTTGCCCTTTACCATAATATGCACGAAATCCGGCACGACATATTGCAGGAGGCGGTTGTAGTGGGTGATGAGGACGAGGCCGGTCTTATCGGTGTGAAAAGCGTTGATGCCATCGGCGACAATTTTCAAAGCATCGACGTCGAGGCCGGAATCAGTTTCATCGAGTATCGCATAGGTTGGCTTCAGCAAGAGGAGCTGTAGGATCTCGGCGCGTTTTTTTTCGCCCCCGCTGAAGCCGGTGTTGAGATAGCGCATCGCGAAGCTCGGGTCCATCGATAGCCGCTTCATTACCGCTTTTAATTCTTCGTGGAAGGCAAATGGATTTTTATTTTCGCCGGTCGCCGCCGCCACCGCGACACGCAGAAAATGCGCCACCGTCACTCCGTTTATTTCAGGTGAATTCTGCATCGAGAGAAATAGTCCAGCCTTCGCTTTTTTGTCGGGGGATTTATCTGTAATATCTTTTTTATCCGCCAAAATTTTTCCCTTGGTAATGGTATATTTCGGGTGGCCAAAAATCGCGTTTGCCAGCGTCGATTTGCCCGAGCCGTTTGGCCCCATGATAGCATGAATTTCTCCGGGTTTAACCGTAAGAGAAAGGCCATCAATGATCTTTTTCTTGTCCACTGAAATTTGTAAATTTTTTAGAATTAAGGACATAGACATTTAAGCGGTAATAATGCGCAGCGTAATCTAGCAGGATTAATTTCTTTCAGGCCGAGCAAATCGAGAACTTTAGACTGATTAATTTTTTTTATTTCACTTTTATTTTTATTTTTTAAATAATCGGTAAGCATTGATGCCGAGGCGGTCGAGATGGCGCATCCTTCGCCTTGCCAGGAAATGTCGGTAATCTTATTGCCGGAATATTTAATAAAAATTTCAACGGCGTCTCCACAGAGCGGATTGTGTTCCCGTTGGCGAAAATCAAAATCCTTCAGCTCTCTCTTGTTGAGCGGATGACGATTAAGATCAAGTATAAGTTCGTGATATAGCGCGTCGGTCATATTATAGAAAATATGTCTGTGGCTTTTTTTAAAGCGGCCACGGCCCTGTCGATATCGGCTTCTGAGTTGTAGATTCCGATTGAAATCCTGGCGCTGCCCGGCAAATTATATAGTTTGTGAAGCGGTTCGGCGCAATGGTAGCCGGCTCGGATAGCGATATGATCACGGTTGAATATCTCAGCGATATCATGCGGGTGGATGCCGGGGAGAGAGAAAGAGATCACACCGATTCGGCAATTGTCATCCTGAGCGGTAGCGAAGGATCTCTGGCTCACTAACGATGGCCAATGTGCCAGAGATTCTTCACTTCGTTCAGAATGACAATAGTTGGGTCCAAAAATTTTAACAAAAAGTGCCAATTTTTCGATAGCGTATTTGGTGAGCGATGCCTCGTGTTTTAATATTTTGTCCCAACCCAAATCCATTATAAATTTTGCGGCCGCGCCAAGTCCGATCGCTCCAGCAATGTTTGGCGTGCCGGCTTCGAAACGGGCGGGTACCTCATTCCAGGTCGCTTTATCGTAGCTGACTTCGCCTATCATCTCGCCTCCATAAAAAAACGGTTCGATAAATTCCTCAAGCAGCTTCTTTTTACCGTATAAAATTCCGATGCCTGATGGGCCGTACATTTTGTGGCCGGAAAAAACCAAAAAATCGCAACCAATCTTTTTTACATCAATCGGCAGGTGAGCGGCCGCCTGGGCGGCATCGACGATGGTCGTGGCGCGTACCGCCTTGGCCAATTTTATTAATTCAGCGACTGGAGCGATAGTTCCGAGTACGTTTGAGACCAATGCAAAGCTGACAATCTTGGTATTTTTATTGATCAGCTTTTTGGCCGACTCTATATCAATCTGAAAATCTTTGGTGAGCTCTATGAATCTGATTTCAAATCCGTAATGTTTCGCGATCACCTGCCAGGGGACGAGGTTGGCGTGGTGCTCCATCCTGGTTAAGACGATGTTGTCGCGGTGGGTTAACCTGGGGGATAGAGAGTAGGCGAGCTCATTGATGCCAAAGGTCACGCCGGAGTTAAAAATGATTTCATCTTTATCGGCATTTATAAATTTTGCCATTGCGGCGCGGGCATTTTCATAGGCAGAGGTGGCCTTTTCGGATATATCATAAAGACCACGGTGAACATTGGCGCGATAGCTCAGGTAGTACTCGTTCATGGCGTCGAGACTTAACGCGCAAATCTGAGTAGTCGCGGCATTATCAAGATAGACCAGATTGGTTTGGTGTTTAAATATTGGAAATTTGGTTTTGATATTGTTTGACATATTTTTTACAATTGCGACTAGACCTCATCCTAACCTTCTCCTTGAAGGAGAAGGAATCGTCGCTTCCCCTCTCCTCTAAGGAGAGGCGGGGTGAGGTCTGGCGTTCACCCCACCGCGTCCTCCATCTCCATCTCGATCAATTTATTTAATTCGAGCGCGTATTCTACCGGCAATGTTTTCACGATCGGCTCGATGAAGCCGGAGACTACTAGTCGAGTCGCTTCTTGTTCAGATAATCCGCGCGACTGCAGAAAAAAGATTTCTTCTTCGCCGATTTTGCCGACGCGCGCTTCGTGAGCGACTGTTACCTGATCGTTCTTTATCACCAGCTCCGGTATAGTATTCGCAACGGACTTTTCTCCGACCAGTAGGGCATCGCATCTCATCGCGGCCTTTACTCCCGTTGCGTTCGGCATGATTTTGATGAGGCCACGGAAAGTATTGATACCACCATTAACCGAAATGGATTTTGAAATAATATTGGATGTCGTATCAGGAGCAGTATGGATCGCCTTGGCGCCGGTGTCTTGGTGCTGACCGGGGCCGGCGAAAGCGACGCCCAGCGAGTCCGAGCGGGCCCCGCGACCGCGTAATATTGAGCATGGATAGAGCATGGTGTTGCCGGAGCCCATATTACCGCTGACCCATTCCAGAGTGCCGTTCTCATCGACCAGTCCGCGTTTGGTATTCAGATTGTAGGTATTTTTGGACCAATTTTCGATGGAGGAATATCGGACGCGCGCGTCTTTGTGGACAAAAATTTCCACCCCACCGGCATGTAGTGAGCTCTGGTTGTAGCGCGGGGCCGAGCAGCCTTCGATATAGTGCACCTCTGACCCCTCGTCGGCGATGATGAGCGTGTGCTCGAATTGTCCGCCGCTTCGGGCGTTCATTCGGAAGTAGGCCTGGAGAGGTAATTTGATTTTTACATTTTTGGGGACATAGATGAACGTGCCCCCGGACCAGACCGCCGCGTGAAGCATGATAAATTTGTGGTCGTTCACGGGGATGCACTGCGTCATGAAATATTTTTTCACGAGTTCCGGATATTTCTGCACCGCCACGTCCATGTTTTCGAAGATTACGCCTTGCTTCTCCCATTCCTTTTTCAATTTATGATAGACCACGTCGGAGTCATACTGCGCGCCAACGCCGGCGAGAGCTTTTTTCTCCGCTTCCGGGATGCCGAGCCTGGAAAATGTAGTTTTTATTTCCTCGGGCACATCCGACCAATCGCTGGCCTCCTCGGTATCCGGTCGCACAAAATATACAATCGAATCCAGATCAAGCCCGGCGAGGCTTGGCCCCCAGGCGGGGAGGGGAGTTGCCAGGAATAATTTGAGGCCTTGCAGGCGTTTCTCCAGCAGCCAGTCCGGTTCGTTTTTTTGGCGGGAAATTTCACGGACGACCGCTTCATTCAGACCTCGGCCGGCGGAAAAACGTGTATGCGAAACATCCGCCCGTTCATAAAGACTACGGTCGAGAGTTAGATTTTTTTGGTTTTTTTTCGTTTTTGCCTTTTTCATTGTCAAAATGTTGGGTGCGTGATAAAATGCGATTTGCGAGACCTCACCCCGCCTCTCCTTGGAGGAGAGGGGGATCCATTTCCTTCTCCTTCAAGGAGAAGGTTAGGATGAGGTCCAGTCGTCAAAGCCATTATATCATTCTATTGTAAAATAAGCATATTGTCAACCTATGGCTGAGCAGATATTTCACAAATCAGCCTTCCTTTCTAGGAAGCAAATCGCCGACGGTGTTTGGGAGTTTAGATTTGAGAAGCCGGCCGGTTTTGAACACAAGGCCGGTCAGTTTGTTCAGTTTCAGATCCCGGCTGCGGACGATTTTGTGTTGCGCAGTTATTCCATCTCATCGCCACCCGCGGCGGATTGGCTCGAGTTTTGCATTAAATTAGTGCCGGGCGGCAAGGCCTCTGAATATTTGGCCAGGCTAAATGATGTCGACAAATTGAACATAAGCGGACCGCGGGGATTATTTGTCTGCCGGGACGTCTCGGCCCCTCGATATTTCGTCGCTACCGGCACCGGCATCGCGCCGCTCATGGCGATGATTGAAGATGAAAGTGGCGGGGGAGAAATTAACCTGTTATTTGGCGTCAGGCACGAGAAGGATTTGTTCTGGGTGGACCGATTTGAATCAGCAAGATTGAAAAATCCAAAATTTAATTTTCAAATAACTTTAAGCCAAGGAAGCGATGCCTGGGCCGGGCTTCGCGGCCGCGTGACCGAGCATCTGAAAGTTGATCCGGCCGGCCAGTATTATCTATGCGGGAAGATGGAAATGGTGAAGGATGTGCGAAATATTCTTCTTGAGGCCGGTGTGAACACAAAAAGTATTCACTTTGAGATTTTCTAGTTTCGTCGCTCCCTCCCCTCACCAAGGGGAGGCGAGGAGGGGTTTGCCTTCCTTTGCGACCCGAACCGTTCGATCCGTCACGCGTGCTCAATGGAAGGCAAACCCCCTCTAACTCCCCCTTGGAAAGGGGGAGGAGCGATTGGAGCCCCTTTTGCTTGACATTTTTGTGAATTCAAGGTATACTGTCGCAAGTTAAAGAGGTGGAGGAACTCTGCTCAAAACGGCAGATTTTTTATTAAAAATTACGAGTGAGCCAGAGATTCTTCACTTAGTTCAGAATGACAATAAAATAAATATGCAGCTCAGAAACATCGCCATCATCGCCCACGTCGACCACGGCAAGACCACGCTCGTGGATGCTCTGCTGCGCCAATCTCACACTAAACTTTCGAAGGATCAGGATGCTTCAACGGCTATCATGGACAGCAATGATCTCGAGAAGGAACGCGGCATTACAATTTTTTCCAAGAACGCTTCGGTTCGCTTGCCCGACACCAAGATCAATATTATCGACACTCCCGGCCACGCTGACTTCGGTGGGGAGGTAGAGCGCGTGCTCTCGATGGCGGACGGTTGCTTGCTTCTAGTTGATGCGCAGGAGGGTCCGATGCCTCAGACTCGCTTCGTCTTGAAGAAGGCGCTGGCAATAGGTCTGAAAGTTATCGTTGTTATCAATAAGATTGACAAGCCAAACGCTCGTCCGCAATTCGCGCTCGACAAAACTTTTGAATTATTTCTCGACCTTGGCGCCTCGGATGAGATCGCCAACTTTCCTGTCATTTACGCCGCCGCGCGCCTGGGAAAGGCCGGTCTGAAGCCTGACCTCAGTGCAATGACTGACATCACTCCACTGTTTGATGCGATCATGCAATACATTCCGTCGCCGACCGGGGACAGAACTTTGCCGCTCCAAATGTTGACTGTCACTATCACAGGCGACAACTTCAAGGGTCGCCTCGCCACCGGCCGCATCCACAACGGTGTCCTCAAAGCCGGGCAAGAAATTATGCATATCAACCGCGCCGGACAAATGAAGAAATATCGTCTGACCTCGCTAACCAGTTTCGAAGGTTTAGCCAAAGTTGAAATTACCGAGGCGGAAGCGGGCGACATCGTTACGGTCGCCGGTATCCCCGATGTTAACATTGGCGAAACCGTCGCCGACATTGCCAGTCCGGTTGCTTTGCCGACAATTACGATCGAAGAGCCGACCGTCAAGATGACATTCATGGTAAACGATTCACCGTTTGCCGGTAAGGAAGGAAAATTTTCGACTTCAAGACAAATTCGTGAAAGATTATACAAAGAAATAGAAACTGACGTCGCGCTCCGGGTAGCCGACTCCAATGAAGGCAAATGGATCGTCTCCGGACGCGGTGAATTGCATCTCGCCATTCTCATCGAGCGAATGCGCCGCGAAGGATTTGAGTTTCAGGTTTCACAACCTCAGGTTATTAACAAAGAAGTCGACGGCAAAGTCCTTACTCCTCATGAGCAAGTTTTTGTCGAAGTGCCGGAGACTTACTCTGGAGTGGTAATTCAGAAGATGGGCGGCCGCCGCGGTCTCCTGCAAAATATGTATTCTGAGAACGGCATCACCTTCCTTGAATTTATTATTCCAACACGCGGCCTTTTCGGTTATCGCACGGAATTTCTGTCTGACACGCGCGGTCTCGGAATTATCAATACGATCTTCGCTGATTATCAGGCTGATCCTGGCGGCTGGGGAGATCGCAAACTTGGATCACTCGTGGCCCACGAAGACGGCGTTACCAATCTTTATGGACTTCTCAACGTCCAGGATCGCGGAATTTTATTTTTCGGTCCCGCGGCACAAGTTTATGCCGGCCAGGTGGTCGGACAGAATTCGAGAGGCGAAGATATTCGCGTCAACGTTTGTAAAACAAAACAACTTTCAAATATGCGTTCGAAGGGTGATGGCGGCGCCGAACACTTCAACACTCCGCGTATCATGAATCTCGAAGCCGCGCTTGAGTATATCGGGGAGGATGAGCTGGTGGAAGTTACTCCGGAAAATATCCGCATTCGCAAAGTTGCTCTCGATGAAAACGAAGCCAGGAGATTGGC
>JBBTSL010000077.1:0-10565 GCA_038064745.1 Patescibacteria group bacterium
AGTACACGGTAAAAGCACCTACTGATTCCCGAACAACGAAAAGCCACACCCGTGCCCGCGCGCTAACACCGCCGGGCACCTTTCTTTTATTATAATGCTTATCTAACGCCTTGTGGCTGTGGATAAATGATTGACTTTTACTTATTACTTTGGTATACTTGTTTTAGGTGATAAATCTAGTTGTGAACATACATCGTTCCGGATTCCAGAACTCCCGAAAGGGAGTTCTTTCGTTTTAGAATTTATGCTATACTATTGCCGGTGGTACGAAGGGCGGAGAACGATGGTTCGTAACTAAGTTTATCACCTTCAGTTTTGGGGTTCGATTCCCCCTCCGTCCACCACTAAAATGCTCAACTTGTTTGTTGAGTATTTTTTTAAAAACATCATTCACGAACGCGTTTACATTTCCAATTATACATGATAAAATTCGATCGATAATTTCACCCCTCCCATCATCGACAAACCCGCCCGCCCCAGATTCTTGGGGCGGGCGAAACATTTGCGACCGCCACCTGCAATCTTGACTTCCCGCCCTAAATTAACTAGAATCAAATTAAACTCGCTACAAACAAAGGAAACAAAAATGGCAATGACCGTGAAGGAAGTGATGGGCCGATACAAAGGTCGGTTCGGCAACCGAAACATGGTCCTTGACTACAAGGAGCACCAGAAGTTCCTGGAAGACCTAGCTCGTGTGAGCGGAGAGAGGTGGATGGGCCAGCCCTACCCGCCGGACATCGACGCCGCGACTGAGCTCAGCGACGAGGAATCCGCCAGATGGCTTTGGCGAATGGACAACTTGCCGGGTTGCATGTAGCACAAGAAGACCACGCTGCTCTTTCCGGAGAACTAGAAATGAAGAACTGCCAAAAACAACTTGCTGTGCTCACTCCCCGACTCATTCTCGCGATTTTCCTAACGTTCCTCAGTTTGGTCTTCAACGGCGGGATGCTGACCGTCCTTCCGATAGCCCTCACGATGGTTTGTGGGCTGATGATGGGTGTGATTTTTCACCAACTCAAACTCCGCGCCTGCGCTCTGCCCAAAAGCGACATTCACCGAGCGCTCCGAGAAACAAAGCTCTTTCGCCCGCTGGCAAATCACCTCATGAAGGTGGCCGGCGTACCGACCATCATCCCGGCTGGAGCGATGAATGTCATGTGGCTTGGCCACACCGTACACACCCGGGATGCGTCTCCCCTCGACTGGCCAGTCTATTGGTACCAGCCCGATCCGACGGAGGATGTCTGGCACTGGCGACGGACCGATCTGGCGGTCTTCGCCGTCCAAAGTCCAAACGGGACATGGTGGTGCATATCGGCGGCCAAATAGAAATCGACGGCGCTAAGCCGTACCCGTGCCCGCGCGACGATCTCGCCGGGCACTTTCTTTTAACATTTACTCTTTCTCAAGGGAATTTTTGCGCGAATCTTGCGCGAATCTTGCGCGAATCGTTTTTTTGTGATATAATACTGCTGTAATTTACAGCCCATATTTTCACAATATGTTTAACCCAAAATACAAACACACCAATAAAATTTTACTTGACCTCACCGCTATTGCCGAAGCCAAAGGTATCATTGACCGCGCTAAAATTTTACCACAACAAGAAATAAAGCTGCGTCGGCAAGCGATCATCCGCATGACCCACCACTCTACTGAGATTGAGGGCAACAGATTAAACATGAGGCAAGTGAAAGCGCTTTATGCCAAGAAAAAAGTCGACGCTCCGGATAGGGATATTTATGAAGTAAAAAATTATCTTAATGCTCTAAAATTTATCGAAAAAGTGGTAACCGAACATAACCCAATAACTGAAAAAATAATTTTAAAAATACATAAATTAGTCGCTGATAAAACCTTGTCGCCACAATACTGCGGACATTACCGACCTGGTCCGATTTATGTAGTCCGTCGCCGTTTTGGCCTGCCGCAAGAAACTTTATACACTGGGCCGGAAGCCAAACGCGTACCACAACTTATGGCTGAATTTATTACCTGGCTTAAAGAAAGCGAGAAACAAGAAATAAGCCCCGTGCTTGTAGCCGCTATTGCCCATATGGAGATTGCCGCTATTCACCCATTTAATGACGGCAACGGGCGTACAGCTCGCGCCCTCGCCACTTTGATACTTTATCAGCGCGGATATGATTTTCGTCGATTGTTTGCGTTAGAAGATTTTTATAATACTGACCGACCATCATATTACAAAGCCATCAACCTAGGCAAAACTTATGATGAACGACGTAGAGACATTACTTCTTGGTTGGAATATTTTGTAAAAGGGTTTAAAAATGAAATTAATGAGGTAAAAAACAAAGTTCTGCCATTATCTACACGTAATGTCAATGGCAAAATTAAATCACAAATTTACCTTACTCCGGAACAGTTGAAAATTATCGACTTTTTAGACCAAGTCGGCCGTATCGCTGTGAAAGATGTCGAGGACATCCTGTCTTGCCCGCGCCGTTCCGCGCAATTACAATTACAAAAATTAAAGAAAACCAAAATGATTAAGGCAACGGGAAAAGGAAAAAACACTGCTTACATTGCCAATTGATAAAACGACCTGACCGCAAGTGGCACCTCCCTTTCTCAGGGAATTTATTTATGCTACAATATACAAACTATGTCCCGTTACCGCCACTACTCAATCCGCCCGCCGAAACAGCAAACCATGAAACTCGACGTCGGGATCAGCCGCGGCCTGCTCTCGATTTTATTATTTATTGTCAGTGCGCTTTCGCTCCTAAGTTTTTTTAATCTGGCCGGAGTGGCCGGACATTTTATTGATTCCCTGCTCGCCATCACCTTCGGCCAAGTCAGATATGTTTTTCCGTTTGTGCTGATCATCGTCGCCGTCCTAATGATCCGCGACATGGATTATCAATATCGTCCCACCCACCTCATCGGTAGTGTTATTTTCTTCCTCAGCTTCAATGGCCTTGTCCACCTACAGCGTCCGCTTGACCAGATGACAGACAATGCGCTACAGGGCAACGGTGGCGGCCTAGCCGGCCTCGCTCTCGCTTGGCCACTACTAAAATACGCGAGCTACTGGGGCGCGACGGTGGTGCTCGCCGGCCTTCTCATCGCTTCGATTATTTTCCTTTTTAATACTACCCTTGCCCGCCTGGTCGAGCTGCATAAAAAAGCCTTCATGATGTTCGGCTGGATCGGAAGAAAAATTATTTCCTTCGGCGAATTTTTCAAGCGTGAAAAAGTGAAGTTCAAAATCAAAGGCGATTACGAAGTTGGCGCGGATAATGAAAATGATGGAAATGGTGAAATTGATGTAAATGATAAAAACAATGAAAATGATGAGGAAGAAAATGAAAGAAATTTTGAACGCCGTACAATAAAGAAAACCGCCGAAGATACTGAAGTCGAAGATGGGGCAGTGCCCGAAGAAAAAGAGCCGAACGAAAATATAGTAATCTCAAAACCAAAAAAAGATTACAATCTGCCGTCGCTCGAGCTGCTCAGCAACGTCCGAGGCAAGCCGACCTCCGGCGACATCAAAGCGAACGCCGAGATAATCAAAGACACTCTCATGAATTTCGGGATCGAGGTCGAGATGGGCGAAGTGCGCGTCGGCCCGACCGTGACGCAGTATTCCCTGAAACCATTCAAAGGCGTGAAACTGGCCAGCATCACCGCCCTCTCAAATGATCTCGCCCTCGCTCTGGCCGCTCACCCGATCCGCATCGAAGCGCCGATCCCCGGGCAGTCACTCGTCGGCATCGAAGTGCCAAATCAGAAAGTTGCCCTGGTAACCCTGCGCGAACTACTCGAAAGTCCGGAGTTCAAAAATCGCGAACATAATATGGTGATGGCAATCGGCAAAGATGTCGCTGGCAAGGTTCACGTCGGCGATCTCACCAAGATGCCTCACCTCCTGGTCGCCGGCGCGACCAACTCCGGCAAGACCGTGTGTATCAACACCTTGATTCTAAGCTTACTCTATCAGAACACTCCCGAGACGCTCCGATTCATCATGGTTGATCCGAAGCGCGTCGAGCTCCCACTTTACAATGGCATCCCCCACCTTCTAACTCCCGTCATCACCGATGCTGTCAAAACCATCAACGCCCTCCGGTGGACGATTGGAGAAATGGACCGTCGCTTCAGTGTTCTTGCAAGTAGCGGCAAGCGCGATATTGCTTCATACAATAAATCAGCCGTTGAAAAAATGCCCAACATTGTTTTCATTATCGATGAGCTGGCCGATCTGATGGCTTCGTCTTCTTCTGAGATCGAAGGTGGTATCATTCGCATCGCGCAAATGGCACGCGCGGTCGGCATTCACCTGATCGTCGCCACTCAGAGCCCGAGGGTCGAAGTCATCACCGGCCTCATGAAGGCCAACATCCCGGCCCGTATCGCTTTCTCGGTTCAATCAAACACCGACTCACGCACTATCCTCGACACCCCCGGCGCCGAGAAACTTCTCGGCCGCGGCGACATGCTGTACCTCACGGCTGACATGAGCAAGCCCAAGCGCCTGCAAGGCGCGTTCGTCTCCGAAGATGAGATGAAGGATATTGTAAATTTCCTGCGCGGCGATGAACCGCCCGAATATGATGAAGCGGTGGTGGCGAAGAATGGCGCTTCACCCATCGGCACGATCAATATGTTCGGCGGTCCGTCCGACGATCAGGACCCGATGTTTGATGAAGCGAAACGCGTTATCATCGAATCCGGCAAAGCCAGCGCCTCGCTCCTCCAGCGCAGGCTGAAACTTGGCTATGCGAGAGCTGCCCGGGTACTTGACGAGCTGGAGAAGGCTGGTATAGTAGGTCCAGCCGACGGCGCCAAGCCGAGAGAAGTTTTCACTGAGCATCTGGGACCAACTCCGGAAGTGGAGATCCCCATCGACGAACAAACTCTTGATGCTGGAGGAACGGTACTCGATGATAATTCCCAAAACCCAATGTCCAATGACCAACAAAACCAAAATGAATAAATGGCAATTTTCAAAATTACTTGGTCATTGGGATTTGGTCATTGGGATTTTTATATTATGACCATCTTCTGCTACAAAAAAGTAACTCCCCCGATGCGCCTTGGAGAAATATTTCAAAAGGCTCGGGAAGAGAAAAATCTGGACCGGAGGGCGTTTGTCCGACTGACGCAGATTCCGGAGAAATATCTGATTGCGATCGAGGAAGGCAAATTTAATTTTCTCCCCAAAGCCAAGGCTCATCGCCTCGCCTATATTCGCTCCATCGCGAAGGTACTTGAATTACCGGCGGATGAATGCATCGTCCAATTCGAGAAGGAAGCCGGACTCGACAACGCCGATCTCGCTCACCCCTTGCGTAGCATTAAACTTTTTCCAATCGCCACTATTTCAATTTTTATTCGAAACCTGGCAATAGCATCTCTCGCAATCTTCTTTGTCGGCTACCTGGGTTGGCAGGTGCGAGGCGTCCTCCAGCCACCATACCTCGCCGTCTTTACTCCGGTCGAAGGTAACGTCGTCACGTCCCCGAGGACCAATATTGTGGGTGAGACCGAGAAAGAAACCCGCCTCACTGTGAATGGACAGGAGATCATGGTAAATGAACAGGGTCAATTTTCAGCCGATGTCGACCTCAGCGGCGGCGTCAACACCATCCAAATTTCCGCTACCAAGAAACACGGCAAAACCACTACCATTGTCCGGCATGTTGTGGTAAGATTGTTGCCAACAGCTACTACAGAATCAAAAATATTCAGTCTTAAATAATAAATTTTATTATGTCCAAAGTCAGCGAGGAGGTAAAGGAGAAATTGAAAGCCGCCGAGAGCGCGATTGATCAGATCAAAACTCGCTTTGGAGACGGCGCGATCATGAGGTTCGGCGAAGCCAAGGCAATGCAGGTGGACGCGGTACCGACCGGCTGCCTATCGCTTGATATCGCGCTCGGAGTCTTCGGCGTGCCGCGCGGCCGCGTCATCGAGATTTATGGCCCGGAAGCCAGCGGCAAGTCCACTCTCGCCCAACATATCGTCGCCGAAGTTCAGAATCTGGGCGGCATCGCCGCTTATGTTGACGCTGAGCACGCGCTCGATCCGGATTACGCCAAGAAGATCGGCGTGAAGATCGATGAATTACTTATCTCCCAGCCCGACACCGGCGAACAGGCGCTAGAAATAGTAGAGACCCTCGTCCGCTCCAACGCCGTGGACGTCGTAGTCATCGACTCCGTGGCGGCGCTCGTCCCCAAGGCGGAAATTGAAGGTGAAATGGGTGACAGCCACATGGGCCTGCAGGCTCGCCTCATGAGCCAAGCGCTCCGCAAGCTCACCGGCATCATCAGCAAGACCAGGACGGTCGTAATCTTCATCAACCAGACCCGCATGAAGATCGGCATCGTCTTCGGCAATCCGGAGACGACGACAGGCGGAGTCGCACTCAAATTTTATTCCTCAATTCGAATGGAAGTCCGCCGCGCCGCGCAGATCAAGCAAGGTGATAAAATTATCGGCAACCGTGTAAAAGTTAAAGTTGTGAAGAATAAAGTTGCCGCGCCTTTTCGCACCACCGAATTCGACATCATGTACAACGAAGGTATCTCCCTCTCCGGCGACACCCTCGACACGGCCGTGGTATATAAGGTGATCGAGAAAAGGGGCAACTCCTATCTGTTTGGCGAAGAGAAACTTGGTGTAGGCCGCGAAACCGCGAAGCGTTATCTAAGGGAAAATCCGAAACTGCTCGAGAAAATCCGCAAACTAGTCATTGAAATCGTAGAAAAAGGCGAAATGCCTCCAGAGGAAGAAGTGCCAGCGCCAAGCGATATGACAGAGAGCGAAAGCATGGCGGTGATGGCGTAAAATTTCTTCTTAAAAAAATAACTCCGTAATACGGGGTTATTTTATTTCCTATCATGCATCCACTTGACCTATTGTTTTTTGGAACTAAAATCGTGATGACGCAGCAACCAAAGTTATCCACAATATGATTTGACAGCACAGTAGTGCTGTGGTAAATTTATACCACTATAATATGAATAAAAATTTATTCGAATTTGGTAAAAATCTCAAAGATCTGCGTATCGCGGCGAATTTAAGTTTGCGTGATATATGTAAAAAGGCTAATTACGATCCCAGCAATTGGAGCAAAATTGAAAGGGGTAGAATCTCGCCACCATCTGACAAAGAAACACTAGAAAAATGGGCATCAGCGTTAAATTTGGATAAAGGATCTAAGGAATTTGATAATTTTGTTAATCAAGCGATTATAGCGCAAGGAATTATCCCAAACGAGGTAATGAACAACGAGAAGATGATGGCCTTCTTACCAGCATTTTTTAGAACCACTAGAAATAAAAAATCTAGAAAAGACGAAATCGATCGTTTAATTGAATTAATTAAAAATCTTTAAATTATTTCGATTGTGAGGACGGATATCAAGGTACCTTTTATTTCACGTATAGAAATTATAAAAAAGGTTGAAAGTTTTAGGCAGAAATACTGGGGAGACAAAATTCCCTTAGACATAGAAAAAATCATTGAACAAAAACTAGAAATTGAAATTTTACCAATTCCTAATTTGTTACAGTTTTGTTCAGTCAATGCCCTGATAACGTCGGACTGGTCTAAAATCTATGTCGATAATGAAAAGTACATGGACGATAGATATTTGACCCGACTGAGATTTTCTCTAGCGCATGAAATAGGCCACTTCGTTTTACATAAAGAATTGTATGCCAGTTTTGGCATTAAGAGCTTTGAAAATTTCTATAAGTTTGTTGAAAGCATAGATGACACAGAATATGGTTTTATTGAAACGCAAGCAAATAGTTTTGCCGGCTACCTGCTTATCCCGGATTTTGCGCTATTGCCAGAAAAAGAAAAAATTCTGACGGGGAAGAAACTACCGAAAGGAGTTGACGCTGCTATGTTGAATAACGTTTTGGCAGACGAATTATGTAGAATTTTTAATGTAAGTGCTCAAGCGTGCGAAAACGCCTTAAATAGACCTAGATAGTAAATTAACGGTTTCTTTCTCTGGAAAATCACGAAACTAGACATAGGAGGAACCTAACCTCGCTCGAAAGCGATAGTTAGATTCCATCCCATTTTGCTCCCTCTCGCTAGGTGCGCGGCTGTTGGCGAGAGAACAGCCACCTTTCGACTTCTGATACCACCAATCGCCCTTCCAGAACTCGCAATTGATGCTCCATAGCCCCTTGTTTTTTCCCTCCTTCGCGGTATAATAGGTTAAATTTAATATACCCATATTATGAATAGCGAACGTGAAAAAATAATCGCCGATGCTAAGCGGGAAGCGACCGCGCATAAACGGAAAATAATCCTTCGCCGAGTTAGTATTTGGGGAGGCACTTTATTACTCCTTACCGCCATGGTATGGGGGCTCGCTTTACTTGCTTCGACTTCGGACAATAATCTCGCCACGGCCGGCACGCTCTCTGAAGCGGTCAGCCCCATCATCGATCATGCCAAGGGCAACCCAAACGCCAAGGTAGTGCTGGTGGAATACAGCGATTTCCAGTGCCCGGCCTGCGCCTCGTTTTATCCGGCGGTGAGGAATCTTACTTCGAAATACGGAGAGCAAATTCAATTCGTCTACCGCTACTTCCCACTCCCTCAGCATGACAAAGGCGACCTGTCCGCCAGGGCAGCCGAGGCGGCCGGAGCCCAGGGTAAATTTTGGGAGATGCATGATAAACTTTTCAACGGCCAAGCTCTCTGGACTGATAAAACCGAATCAGAGGCCACCCAACTCTTCACCGACTACGCCGTCGAACTTGGACTCGACAAAGCGAATTTCACCGCCAATCTGACTTCTCCGATGGTTACCAGCCGAATTCAGCGTGACGTTCAGGGCGGCATCGGCTCCAACGTCGACGCCACCCCCACCTTCTTCCTGAACGGCATGAAACTTACTAACCTCGCGTCCTATGCAGACCTCGAATCAGATGTCGCCGGCGCCATCAACGAAACCAAATAGGATACCACAGGTCGACATTATCGGCGCCTGGCTTTTTATTTTCATCGGCGTGATCGGCTTCCTCGACGCCGCCTATCTCACTATCGAGCGATTTCGCGGCGTCATACCGGCTTGTACGATCGTTTCCGGCTGTGAAAAAGTGCTGATCAGCCAATACTCCCACATCGGCCCACTACCCATCTCTCTTCTTGGGATGGTTTACTACGCGACGATCATCATCGGCGCGCTACTTTTCCTCGACTTCAAAAAAATTCACTTCCTCCATCTTCTCGCCGCGTACACCCTACTAGGCATTTTCGCTTCCGCTTATTTTCTTTACCTGCAAATTTTCATCATACAAGCGCTCTGCTTCTACTGCCTGGTCTCGGCCTTCACTTCAACTATGCTTTTTTTTAACGGTTGGTATATCTATCGTAAGACAACATAAACCCGAAATTCGAAGCACGAAACTCGAAACGTGTTTCTGAATTTGAACATTCGAATTTTGAATTTGTTTCGAATTTCGAATTTTGGATTTCGGATTTCAATTTCGGATTTTCAAATTGATAATCTCCGACTCCTCTGATATAATCAATTTATATGTTAAGTTTTTCTCCTCTCATCGTCCTTATCCCATTCGTCCTAATTACCGCAGTTATCGGGTTTTTTTACATTATCAATGTTACGCATCTGGTCCGAACCGGCAACACCTCTCTCGTCAGCTTCCTGTTTACATTATTTTTTCTCGCCTACGGTTGCGGAATTATTCTGTTAACTTATAATGTATCCGCCGGATATGATTGGCAGTCCCTAATTACTATCGATCTAAGCTCATTTAGTTTCACCTCCAACCCAATCGCCTACTAAAATTGTATGACCCTAAAAGAATTCATCCACCAGAAATCCTACGAACACATCGCCTTCCGGATCCGCGCTCACGTTATTACCACCGTACCGGCGATCGCTATATTTTTAATTTTTCTCGGCATACCGCCGTTATTTTATTGGCTCACCACGACCCAATTTTATCCCGGGATACAACCTCAGCCCACAGTCGCGCTCCTACTGACTCTGATCGCCGGCGCGTATTATCTGTCGATTGGAATTTTTTATTATACCTACTTTGTAAATTATTACCTCAACCTGCTGATCATCACCAATGACCGACTCCTCGACGTCGAACAGGAGGGGCTATTCTCCCGCACCATTTCCGAGGTAGACCTCTACAAAATTCAGGACATCACTTCGACGGTGGATGGTTTCTTCCAATCAATGTTTAACTACGGCAACCTTCAGATCCAGACTGCCGGCGCGACCGAGAAATTCACCATTACCAACGTCCCCCGTCCGGAAAGTTTGCGTCAAAAAATCCTCGACCTGGCGGAGGAGGATAGGAAATTTCACAGCAAAACTGGAAATATAATGTCGGCGACGAACTAATTGTCATTCCCGCAGTCGATTCCCCGCTTGGGCGGGGTAGGGGTGGGTTGGTCAACGTTGTCGAACCCACCCCCGGCCTTGGGGCCGACCCCGCCCGAGCGGGGATTTAATACATTTTCTCAGGTAAAAAAACAAGCGCCCCCAGATTTCTGTTCGAGAAATCTGGGGGCCAAAGGAACTA
>JBBTSL010000078.1:0-2518 GCA_038064745.1 Patescibacteria group bacterium
AAACCAAAAAACAAATCGATCTGGGCGCCCGACTGGTCGAAATTCTTAAACAACCGCAATATCAGCCGATGCCGGTCGCGCAGCAAGTCGCGGTAATTTATGCGGTAAACAATGGTTTTGCCAATGAGGTAAATGTGAAAGAGGTGGTAATGTGGGAGAGCAAACTTCATCAATTCCTTGATTCGCGCCACAAACCATTGCTTGAGAAAATTGGAAACAACCTTTGGGACGAAGCAACCGAGAAAGAATTAAAGGAAGCTCTAACTGATTATAAAAAGGCCTAATCTATGGCGGTCAACACCAAAATCATTAAGCGACGCATAAGATCCATCAGCAATACCAGGAAGATTACCAAAGCGATGGAGATGATTAGCGCTGTCAAAATGCGTCGGGCGGTCGCGAACGTAGTCGCCACCAGAGGCTACTCCAATTTGGCGTGGGAGATGCTGACCGAGATCGCGAAGCGCACGGATGTATCGCTTCACCCTCTACTTCAGAAACGCGAAGTGAAACACATCGCTGTAATTCTTATCACCAGCAATCGGGGCCTGGCCGGTGGATTTAGCAGCCGCCTTCTACAGGCTACTCATGAATTTATTAATTCGGCCAAAGGAAAAATCGGTCCTGAAATCGATATTTTACTGACCGGCCGTCAAGGTAAAAAGATTTACCATAAATTCGGCCACAAGGTGGTAGCAGAGTTCGACAAACTTGACCTCACTACCAAAATTAACGAAATCTTGCCAATGGCACAGCTTGCGATAAAAGATTATATCGAAAGAAAGTATGATCTCGTGATGATAGCCTATACTGATTTTGTCTCGCCGCTGAAGCAGGCGCCAAAAATTAAACAAATTTTACCATTACAGGATTTCTCAGATCTGACTTTACATAGCGACGCGAAGAAAACTGAAAATGCGAACTCATCGCTCGAATACAAGTTTGAACCTGATCCAAAAGCGGTACTGGATGTACTTTTGCCTCGCTTGATTGAGATGCAGATTTACCAGACAATTTTGGAATCCGACGCCTCCGAACACAGCTCGCGTATGATTGCGATGCGATCCGCCTCTGATTCGGCCAATGAAATTATCAAAGAATTACAATATTCATTTAACAAAGCGCGACAAGCCTCGATCACTCAGGAAATTTCTGAGATCGTGGGAGGTGCTGCTGCCCTAGATTAACACAGATGCGCCTCGAGGCGCCACGGATGACACAGATACATCCGCGACATCTGCGGCCTTAAGGCATCTGCGATATAAATCTATAAAAATAAAATTAATTAAAAATATATATGACTACAGCTATGGAGCAACGTAAGGGAAAAATCACACAAGTCATCGGTGTGGTGGTCGACGCGCATTTTGATGAAAATTTACCGGACCTCTACACTTCGCTCGCTGCGAAACTTCCGGACGGCAGAACTTTAATTTTGGAAGTTCAGCAACATCTGGGCAATGGTGATCTTCGCGCCATAGCGATGAGCACCACCGACGGACTCGAGCGCGGACAGGATGTTCTGTCTGAGAATAAGCCAATCAGCGTTCCGGTCGGCCCGGCCACCCTCGGCCGTATGTTCAACGTCATTGGCGAGAGTATCGACAATCTCGGCGAGGTTAAATCCGAAAAGAAATATCCTATTCACCGTTCGGCTCCGCCGTTTACCAAACAATCAACTAAATCTGAAGTGCTGGAAACCGGGATCAAAGTCATCGACCTGATCTGTCCATTTTTGAAAGGCGGAAAGATTGGTCTTTTCGGCGGCGCCGGAGTAGGGAAGACCGTTTTGATTCAGGAACTTATCCGCAATATCGCGGCTGAACATGGTGGTTACTCAATGTTTGCCGGCGTCGGTGAACGTTCCCGTGAAGGTAATGATCTATACCGCGAAATGAAAGAAAGCGGCGTGCTCGACAAGACCGCCCTCGTCTTCGGTCAGATGAATGAACCACCGGGTGCCCGTGCCCGCGTCGCCCTGACGGCGCTCGCTATGGCAGAATACTTCCGCGACGAAGAGGGGAGAGACCTGCTACTTTTCATTGATAATATTTTCCGTTTCACTCAGGCTGGCTCCGAAGTGTCCGCCTTGCTCGGACGTATGCCGTCAGCGGTAGGTTACCAGCCGACACTCGCCACCGAGATGGGAGCACTCCAAGAGCGCATCACTTCCACTGATAAGGGTTCTATCACTTCCGTGCAGGCTGTCTACGTGCCGGCCGACGACCTGACCGATCCGGCCCCAGCCACAACCTTCGCTCACCTCGACTCTACCGTCGTGTTAAACCGCTCGCTCACTGAGCTCGGTATTTACCCTGCAGTCGATCCGCTAGATTCCAACTCCACCATTCTCGATCCGAATATTATCGGCGAGGAACACTATCGCACCGCTAGAGACGTTCAGAAAGTTCTCCAGCGCTACAAAGACCTCCAGGATATTATCGCCATTCTTGGTATGGATGAACTTAGCGAAGAAGACAAAACGGCCGTCACCCGCGCCCGCCGCATTCAGAAATTC
>JBBTSL010000079.1:0-6800 GCA_038064745.1 Patescibacteria group bacterium
GAAATGAAAATTTATTTTCATTTCCGAACGAATGAGAATATATGCGGCGAAGCCCATATATTTTAAACCCTTACTTAAAAAGAAACAAAAAAATCGCCCAATCGCTGTACCCTTTTTCCAAAGATACAATGATTGATAGGCGATTTTATGTTTGCCCTCACGATCCTGAATTTTGGACCGTGAGGGCTGTGAGCCGAAGTTCAAGAACGAACAGCGTCCTTGGCAGGGCGGGCTTCGTCACCAGCTTGATTGACGTCCGCCACCGGCGCAAGCTCGCGGCGCATTTCCGCTTCCGCCGCGTCCAGCGCCATTGAACCATGGACACTGTCGCCCATGACCGTGACGAACTCATCGATTTCTTGCAGCGCTCCCTCGGCCATCGTTTGCTGGCTCGAGAGACCGGCCAATGATTCAACCACGACCGGCTTCATGTGTTCGAGCGTAACGCGCATACGTTCAATGGTCTTGTTGATCTCGACGAGCTGCGCTTCGAGCCGGCAGAGGATGTCCCGACTACGTCGGACACCCTCCATTTTCCCATCCTCCACATCGCCGACCGATTCGACGACTTTGCGGACGGCGGGGAGATTTTCGGTAAGGTACCGACGAAGATTGAGGTACTTCTGCAGTTCGACGGACACCAGCTGATCGATGCGTACCTTCAGCGTGGAGAGATAAGCGCTCTCGCCGATCATTCCCACGAGCTCGGCGCGAATGACATCGAACTGCTCCGCGACGTCCGCACCGGACAGCTCCCGCTCCTTGGCCTGTTTCGTCTGAGCGCTCTCTCGATACAGGCGCAACTTACCACCACACCATCTCCAGGCCCGGCCACTCCAGGCCAGCGCGCCCAAACCGAGACGCCCCAGCAGTACGACCGATTCATACGATCCGAACACCGCGGCGTATAGCGCGGCCCCGATCACGGTGGTTGACCCTATTGACCGTGGCCCACCTAGGAGTTGAATGGTAAGACCAACCACAAGGATTAACCCGCAAATCGCCGATAAGGGAAGCCCGAGCGCATAGCCTGGACCATCTTGTTGTTTGGACTCCGTCAACCATCCATGCCGGAAACCGCGCATCCACCCATTTTTCGCTCCGAGAATGCGAACGCCTGCTTCGATCCCCCACATACCAATACAGCCGGCAATAATGCCGAGGATGACTCCGGGGGCATAGCCGTTCCTAACCAAATCGGTGATGACAGCATCGGCACCGGAGAATTTCGCAGAAAACCATTCCGCAACCGCGCTCAGAAACGATAACATGTTGACTCCTTGTGAAAGAGCAAATTTTGCGTCAAATAGCGACCCGACATGGATCGTATCCAACAGCAAACAATACCTCAAATCATAATTTTTGTCAATCGTCAGTCCCCCTAATTGACTAGGAACTAGGAACTATGTAAAATATCCACATATTGAGCCAAAAATACTGCAAAAAATTCATCATATGCGACGCTTCGAACTTATTTTTACCTTTCTACAGCTTCCACTTGATTTCGCGCTACTTCTGCTCGCCGGTTTTTCGGCCTACGGCCTGCGTTATACGCAATTTATAACGGCCATAAGGCCGGTGCTTTTCAATCTTTCCTGGCCGAAATTTTTTACCGCCCTCATCATCACTGCCATCGGCTGGATCGTGGTCTACGCCTTCGCCGGCCTATATACCACCGACCCCTCTAGGAAATTTGCCGACGACCTCCGGCGCATCCTGACCGCCAGCTCGTCGGGATTTGCCGCTATCACTATTTACGTTTTTTTTACGCTTTCGAAATTTGATTCGCGTTTCCTCGTTCTCGCAGGATGGCTGATCGCGATGATTTATGTTATCCTCGGCCGCCTGCTCATCCGCGGAATCAAGGCCCTGCTCTATCGCTCCGGATATGGCTTGCGCGCCACCATTATTATCGGCAACAACGGCATTACGCAGACTATCCAACATGCCTTCGAACGCCAACCGGGACTTGGGTACAAGGTCACGGCGATTTTTGATCATTTCGACAATGCTGATCAAAAGAAAATATTGGATTTGATGCCGGATGAAATAATCTTTACGAAAGCGCGTGGCAGCGAGGCAGAGACAATCTCCGCGATCAATTTCGCCAACAATCATCATATCGCATTCAAATATTCCGCCGACCTTTTTGAGACAATTTCCAGCAACATGACCGTATCTGCCATTGCCGGCATTCCACTTATTGAACTCCGCCGCACCAGACTCACGGGTTGGGGAAGAATCATCAAACGCCTCACTGACCTTACGCTGACATTCCTCCTTTTAATAATTGTTTCACCTTTATACTTATTAATCTCCATAATTATTTTAATCGAAACCGGCCGCCCGATTATCTACCGGAATGAGCGCATCGGGCAATTCAACCGCCGTTTTTTTACCTATAAATTTCGAACGATGTTTCAAAATGTTTCCACCGGATCGCAATTCGGTCAATCCGGTGAGGAAGCTCTGAATCTTGAGAAAGATCTGATCAAACAAAACGGCACCAAAAATGGGCCTATATATAAAATTCAAAATGATCCGCGCGTCACAAAGGCCGGCCGCTTTCTAAGACACTGGAGCCTTGATGAGTTGCCGCAGTTTTGGAATGTGCTTCGCGGAGAAATGAGCCTGGTCGGACCCCGTCCGCACCAGCCGCGCGAAGTGAATCAATACGCCGAAAAACATTCCGTCCTCCTGGCTATCCGTCCCGGCATCACCGGACTCGCGCAAATTTCCGGGCGAAGCAATCTCTCCTTCGAGGAAGAAATGCGGCTCGATACATTTTATGTTGAAAATTGGAGCCTTTTCCTGGATTTAATAATTTTGATTAAGACGCCATTTGTAATATTACGAGGAAAAGGGGCTTGGTAATTCCCCGCTTGGGCGGGGTAGGGGTGGGTTGGCCAACATTCACGAACCCACCCCCGGCCTTGAGGCCGACCCCGCCCAAGCGGGGATTACGAAATGACAGTTAATAATTATGAAAATCGCATTAGTACACGATTATTTATCTCAGGATGGCGGAGCCGAGAAAGTTCTCCGCGCCTTCAGAGAGCTATGGCCGGACGCGCCAATTTTTGTTTTATTTCATGATCGCGCGAAACTTCCTGACTTCGATCCAGAGCTTATCCGCGAATCCTATCTAAGCCACCTGCCTTTTGTCTCAACCAAATTCCAATGGTACTTGCCGCTGATGCCCGGCGCCACCGAACGATTTAATCTGGATGGATTCGACCTGGTCCTATCCTCGACTAGCGCCTTCGCCAAAGGCATCCTAACCTCGCCGGACACCCTCCATATCTCATACTGCCACTCGCCGACGCGCTATCTCTGGAGCGACACGCATAGCTACGTCGCCGATCTACCCTACAATAGAATAGTGAAAATGTTTCTACCCCGGCTGATCTCGCGTCTCCGATTGTGGGACAAGATGAGCGCGGATCGCGTCGACCAATTCATCGCGAACTCAAGGACCGTCCAAAATCGAATCCAGAAATATTACCGCCGCGACAGCTTGGTCATCCACCCGCCGGTGGACTTCGAGAAATTTTTTATCAGTAAAAATGTCGGCAAGTATTTCGTCGCCGGCGGACGACTGGTACCATATAAAAATCTTGATCTGGTCATCCGCACCTTCAATCGCCTGCGTCTGCCTCTCAAAATTTTTGGCGTCGGCCCGGAGTCGGCGCGCCTAAGAAAAATCGCGAAAGATAACATCGAATTCCTCGGCAAAATTTCAGATGAACAAAAAGCCGAGTTATTCAGCGGAGCGGCCGCCTTTATCCATCCGCAGCTTGAGGATTTCGGCATCACTCCACTCGAAGCGATGGCGAGCGGGCGGCCGGTGATTGCCTTCGCCGAGGGCGGCGCCACTGAGACGGTAGTGCCGGGAGAGACCGGAGTATTTTTCAGGGAGCAAACCTGGGAATCGCTTTTCGAAGCCGTGCTTCATTTCAATTCACTGGCCTGGGATTCGGAGAAAATCCGCGAGCATGCCGGCAAATTCCGCGCCGAAAATTTCAAACTCGCGATCCGCGACTATGTCGAACATCATTACGAGGAATTTCAAAAGGGCCTTCATCAACCGCAGTTACTGAATTTAACGACTAGACCTCACCCTACCCTCTCCTTATGAGGAGAGGGGTGAACGATTTTCCTTCTCCTCCAAGGAGAAGGCGAGGATGAGGTCTTGCGTTTTTCAATAAACACAAAAATATATGCACATCGGCGTCGACCTCCGCTCTCTACTCTCGCCTCACCGTACCGGCGTCGGCCAATACGCCGCCGAACTTCTGTCGGCAATTTTTAAAATTGACTCAGAAAATCAATACTATTTATTTTATAATTCACTGTCCAAAGCGAGACCTTTCCCTGCCCTCTCCTCTGCGGAGGCGAGGGTTCAACGCCCCTCTCTGCCTCCGCAGAGGAGAGAGCCGGAGAGAGGTAGCTCACTCGTCGAGCTGGAGAGAGGTCTCACAAATTCAAACATCCATATCCTGTCAACTCGCTATCCAAACAAACTTTTCAGCGCGTCTTCAAAATTTCTAAAAATACCAAAATTAGATTCTTTCCTCGCCCGCCGTTTTGATATTCCACGCCTGGATTATTTTTTTTCTCCGCATCTGAACTTCACTTCGCTATCAGGCGAGACCAAACATATTCTTACGATTCATGATCTGACCTACGAGTTGTTCCCAAATTTTCTTACAAGGAAGCAACGCTGGTGGCACCGCCTCACCTCGCCGAAGGAGCAATGCGAAGACGCGCATCTAATTCTCACGCCATCGGAGAACACGAAGCGAGATATTATAAATTATTATCAAATTCCGGAGGAGAAAATTAAAGTTATTTATCCCGGCCTCGCGAATCCTACATCCTACATCCTAAATCCTAAATTCTTGCGCCCACCATTCATCCTCTTTCTCGGCACCCTCGAGCCGCGAAAGAATATTGCCGGACTTATCACAGCCTATGAAGCCGCCTTCCCAAATTTAAGAAATCCACACGACCTCATCATCGCCGGCGCGCCGGGTTGGAAAAATAAGGAAATAAAAAAACTGGCAAGACGTTCTCCGCTTCATGACCGAATTAAATTCATCGGCTTTGTCGATGAGGGTGACAAGCCGGCGCTCTACCGCGGCGCATCAGTCTTTGTTTATCCAAGTTTCTATGAGGGATTTGGTTTCCCGGTCCTCGAAGCGATGCAATACGGCACTGCGGTCATCACCTCCAACCGTTCCTCACTCCACGAGATCACCTCCGGCGCGGCCTACCTTATAAATCCGCATCGTCCGCATGAAATCACGGCTGGCCTAATCAAAATTCTTAATTCGCCATCTCTGACCGAACGTTTTTCTATTCTTGGGAAGGAACAGGCAGCCAAATTTACTTGGGAAAAGGCAGCCAAAGAGTGGCTTAGTTTACTTCAATAAACATTTTTTTACGGCTGCTACCTTGACAAAAAGGTCATTTTTTGATACAATTTTCAGTCGTTGTTTTTTGAAAATACATAGCTGTCCATGGTGGCGGAAAGTGGCTGAGAATAGGCCTTTTTCCGCCGCCCTATTGGACGGTGAATTTTAACCAAATGGAGGCCACAAATGGCCAACGGAACAGAAGCAAAGAAGCCCGACCTGCACGTCGTTGAAAGCACCAAGAGGCCGGAACCGACTATCGAGCAGTTGCTCGAGTTGGCAACGCAGGAGCTGGCGCGGAAAAGGAACTTGAAGGGTGACAAACGAGCGGTCGTGGTTCCTTCCGCCACACTCACGATTCCGGGCGTTATGAAGCGCCTCACTGCGCTGTACAATTACAACGAGGACTGGGACGAAGCGAACGCGGAAAATGACACCCGAACGACAAGCAAAGAAGTTGCCACCGAACTCATCGACCTCGTCGATGACGTCCTCCCCCCGCCTCCGCCGGCTCCGCCGAAGCCGCCGTCTCCCTCGATCGAAGAGATGATCAGACTGGCGCTCGCAAAAGCCGAAAATGCGCCACTCGCGATCTCGGCGAAGAAGAATCTGGTAGAGCCCAGGCCGGATCAGCGACCGCAATCGGCACCCCCGATCGACGCGGCCATCATCCGTAAGAAGTTACTCCTGCCCGAGTTCTACCCGGGGGAGATGCTTTCGGACAAACGGTGGGCGGCGATCGCGCTCGAGCTGGTCAAAAAGAACCTGACCGACATCACCAAGATGCTGCAAGAGGAGAATCTCGAAGAGAGCTACGAGGAGACCCTTCACAGCATGCGCAATTACGTCGATCACCACCACACGACTATCGGTGGTCTGACCAAACTCATGAAATCCCATCGCGGTCAGGCAGTGGGACGCAAGGACTACAGAACCCTCAAGGCCGAGGTCCTGTCGGTCTTCATGGGCAGCACCAAACTGAAGGAGCTCATCCAGCTCCCCAAAGCTGAAGAGTCACACGGAAAGGCCGAGGAAAGCGCCAAGGATCTGGAACGCGAAAGGCAGATCCAGGCCATCATCGTCCTGATGATGAAGGTGGACTACCTGAAGGATCTCGGCAACGACGCTGTTCATCGTATCGCGAAGCGCGCCGCCGCCTGGTTCAAAGGAACGCAAGAGGCAAGGCTGGAGCAAGCGGCCCGCGAGAAGTGCGGAGCAGGCGCCTCCGCTGACGATCGCCGACTCAGCATCGCCCTCGCCACGGCAGCCGGGCTCAGCGACGAGTCCATCCAGCAGATGTTCCTGCTGAAGGCTCGGGAAGAAAAGAAAAAGAAGAACAAGAAGAAGTAAACCAAACACAGGGGGGGGGGGGCTCACGCACCC
>JBBTSL010000080.1:0-1653 GCA_038064745.1 Patescibacteria group bacterium
ATGCCGCGCGAATTGATCATTATTATGTGGCCGGCAAGACTGGTACGGCGCAGATCCCGGAGAAGGGGAAATATAGCGCGGAGCGGACCAATCATACCTTCGCCGGCTTCGCTCCCGCCAATCGCCCGCAATTTACACTCGTGGTAAAGTATGAGGAGCCGGATATGAAGTGGGCGGAGCAGACGGCCCTGCCGGTATTCCGCGATGTGATGAAGTTCGCCTTGGATTATTATGGGGTGGAGTGGGACAAGCAGTAAAAAATCCCAATGACCAAATCCCAATTACCAAATTGGTCATTGGACATTGGGGTTTGGGATTTTAATGTTTATTATGTTACTTAATTTATTACACGGAATATTAAGGAGACTCGCGAAGGATGTTCTAAATAAATACCACCCTGATATTTTCGGTATCACCGGATCGATCGGTAAAAGTTCCACCAAAGAGGCGATCGCCTGCGTGCTCGGGAGCCGATTCAAGGTTCGCGCGAATTACAAAAATTACAACAACGAGATCGGCGTGCCGCTCACGATTCTCGGTGTGAATAAATCTCCCGGCCGCTCATTGTTTGGCTGGCTGTCAGTTTTTATGAAGGGGCTGGGTTTAATTTGGCTGAAGAATGATTATCCGGATATTTTAGTTCTTGAGATGGGAGCGGACAAGCCTGGCGACATTCAGTACCTTATTGAACTCGCGCCCTGCAAAGTCGGCGTCCTTACCTATATATCACTGGCACATACAGAATTATTTAAAACTTTGAAGCGGATCGCGCAGGAGAAACGCATCATCATCTCACATCTGAAGAGAGATGGTTTCGCCATACTAAACTTTGACAGTCCGCTTGTGATGGAGAATGCCAATGTGACCAAGGCGGAAAAGATAACTTATGGATTCAGAGATGGAGCCGACCTCCAGGCGACGGATGTGAACGTGATAACAAATCCGGACAGTATTGTGCCGGCCGGTCTAAATTTCAAAGTTAATTATAAGGGCAACATTGTGCCGGTTTTTCTTTCCGGATTTGTAAGTCGCTCAGCAATCCCGGCTGCCCTCGCAGGCCTCGCGGGCGGCCTCATCAACGGGATCAATCTGGTGGAGGGCGCGGAGGCGCTACGGAATCTTCTGCCGATGCCGGGCCATATGCGGCCGATAGCCGGGATAAAAAATACCCTGCTTATCGATGACACTTATAATTCCAGTCCGGAGCCGACCAGAACCGCGTTGGAAACTTTGGCGGAGATAAATTTAAAAATCGGCGCGCAGAGATACGCGGTGCTGGCGGATATGTTGGAGCTTGGCGCGGAAACACAAAATGCCCATCGTGAAATTGGTTTGCGCGTGGCCGAACTTGGTATAGATTTTTTAATTACCGTGGGCGAAGCAAGTAAACATACAGCTTTGTCGGCGCGTGAAGCCGGATTAGTGGAACATCGTATCGCCAGTTTTGCCGATAGTATTACCGCGGGAAAATTCTTGCAAGAAAAATTACATGAAGGAGATGTGGTATTGGTGAAGGGATCGCAGAGTATGCGGATGGAAAAAATAGTAAAAGAAGTAATGGCCGAACCGGAGTTGGCCAAAGATCTCTTGGCGCGCCAAGGCGAAGAGTGGAAGTGATTTATCCACAGGCTAAAATTCTAATTGATATTTTTG
>JBBTSL010000081.1:0-1802 GCA_038064745.1 Patescibacteria group bacterium
TTTCCCCTCTCCTCATAAGGAGAGGCGGGGTGAGGTCTAGTGGTTCGGCATTTTTACGATTCTGGATTTTTTACAATCGCCAATCGCTCTCTCCCCGCGAGGTCTTTTTTAATCTCTAAATTTGCGGCCGGGAAAAATGATTTGATAAGTTTTGTGAGCGCCTCGGTTTGACGAGGATCGAATTCGAAAAAGGCGGTGAAGGGGTGGCCGAGTTGTTTTATTTGCTCGAGAAGTTCGCGGTAAAGCGCGAGGCCGTTCTCATTCGCGATTAAGGCCGATTTTGGTTCGTGTTGGATTGATGGTTCATCTTTATATTGTTCGGCAGTGAGATAGGGGAGGTTGGCGGTGATGTAGACCTCTCCCTGCCCTCTCCTCTGTGGAGGCGAGGGTTCAACGTCCCTCTCTGCCTCCACAGAGGAGAGAGCCGGAGAGAGGTCGTTCAAAATCGGTTCGAGCAAATTACCATGTAAAAAATCTATATCAACACCGTGTAGCTCGGCATTTTTCTTTGCAACTTTCAGTGCCGACCCCGAAATATCAATCGCGAATGTTCTTATGTTCTCATGTTTTAATGTTTTCACAATTGATATCGGTATGCACCCGGTGCCTGTCCCCACATCAATAATGGTCGCTTTATTCCAGATTCCAGATTCTAGATTCCGTATTACCGCCTCCACCATCAGCTCAGTTTCAGGTCGCGGTATCAGCGTGTGTCGATTTACAAAAAAATCCAATCCAAAAAATTCTTTGTGACCGGTGATATACGCTAGTGGCACGCCTCTTTTGTATTGAAAATTCGCGTACCAAAAACGCGCCTTTTGCCAAAGGGATAATTTATATTCCGGATGAATCAAAATATATTCACGCGGTTTTTTTATGGCGTATGATAATAGATGATCTTTAATTTGAAATTCTAAAATTGTCATATTTTAAAATGTCATCCTGACGACGCAGGAAGGATCCCTGGCTCACCAACCTTTTAAATCCGAAATCCAAAGCACGAAATCCGAAACAAATTCAAATTACCAAAATTATAATGTTCAAAACGTGTTTTCGTAATTTCGAATTTTGATATTGTTTTGAGTTTCGATATTCGAATTTCGAATTTATTGAGGTGAGCCAGAGATCCTTCGCTCAGCTCAGGATGACAATGTGGTGTGACCAACTGGATCATTGGGATTTTACGCCTGATTCTCTGCCTCATGTTGAGCCTTGATCAGGGCGTCGATGATAGGGTCGAGTTCGCCCTCCATGATAGTCGGAATATTATTCCAGTTCTGATGAACGCGATGATCGGTGATGCGGTCCTGCGGGAAATTGTAGGTGCGGATTTTCTCACTGCGGTCGCCGGTGCCGATCTGAGCCTGGCGCTTGGCGGAAAGTTCGGCCACCTTCTTCTCGTGTTCGATGGCGTATAGCCGAGAGCGTAATACTGCCATCGCCTTGGCGCGATTGGCCTGCTGACTGCGTTCATCCTGACACTGCACGATCATGCCGGTCGGGATATAGACGATGCGAATCGCGGAGTAGGTAGTGTTTACACTTTGCCAGCCGTGTCCGCCGGCCGTCATCGTGTCGATACGGAGATCTTTGGGATCAATTTTGAATTCGGTTTCTTCGATTTCCGGTATTACCGCCACTGTCACGGTCGAGGTGTGAACGCGGCCGGTCTTCTCGGTTTCCGGTACGCGCTGGACGCGGTGTACACCCATCTCATATTTGAGATGCTCATAGACGCCATCAGCCGGATTCCGAGCCTCAATCGAAAAAATAACTTCTTTGTAGCCGCCGATGCCGATACG
>JBBTSL010000082.1:0-1986 GCA_038064745.1 Patescibacteria group bacterium
AAAGCTTCTGCCACCTGCTTCGCCAGCGGAATCTGATCATATAGCGCCTGATCGGCTTTCACCCTAGTCGCTTTGTACAGCTTATATTCCTTGTGGCGGAAGGTAGGCGCCGCCTCATCGAAGGTGATAGCAATATATTCCGGATGGAGATCCTTCATCATCTTGAACATCATCGAGACGAACCCATAGACGGCATTCACCACCGTCCCATCTTTGGTGGTGAGAGGAGGGATGGCGTGATAAGCCCGGTGGATGATGGCATTGCCGTCGATGATGACAAATTTAGGTTGGGCCATAAAAAGTTTTCTCTTATTATACACTCTTTTCCCTTAAAAATAGAAGGGGGGCGATCGTGCATTGCGCATGACCGCCCCAATTTCCGAGCCACTACTTCAGACCGGCCGCTCGATCGATCGCATCGGGGACCCAGGGCAACCCCCCATCCCACCAACCAGCATGAAAATCAGTGCCGGCGTCCTTCGAGCCACCGCACCACTGGAGGACGTGCAACATTTCGTGCGAAAGGGACGATGTTCGCCAATCATCGGTTTCAACTTGCATTTCCAGCTCTTCACAAAAGGTCATACCAACCGCATTTCCTGCATCTGGCGATGGTACCTCCCAACCGGAAATTTCGTACCCGGGCGGCTGAACGAACACGTTCCAATTCTTGAGCTTCTCGCACGGAGACTGAAAATGCTCGCCAAAGACCGCGACCGCTTTGTCCTCAGCGGCTTGAAGGCCGGCACAATCGACCGATGGTCCGTACAAACGCATGCCACATTTGGTCATCGGGCACGGCCTTCCCCGCGGACTTTGTCTGTCGGGACAATAATACGGCCAACACGACGTCTTCTGCCGAGTTTGTACCCCGGAGCACGAAGCGCCAGACATGCCAAAACCGAAGGCAAGCCCAAAGGCCAGGAAAAACTTCCACCATCCGGTGAAAAATGTCTTCTTCATGACTAACTCCTCAACCCTAACGGCTTGAAACGAAGGATGGTGAATCCAACCCTCTTCTAACTACTACTTATATATTACCCCAATCACAAAAAAAAGGCGACCTGGGTGGCACTATAAAACTGAGTTACTTTTTTTGTTGAGGCCACGGCGGGATTCGCACCCGCGAATAGCGGTTTTGCAGACCGCGGTGTTAGACTACTTCACCACGTGGCCATTTTTCTTTTTTAACTTTTCATACCTCTTAAAAATCTCAAACTTTCTTTTAAAAATAACCCCTGTTTAACCTAAAATTTTATTGACAAGAGCTACTCTACCACAAATAGTAAGGCTTTTCAAGACACATATTAATAAACCAAAACACAGAAGCCCCGCCTAGGCGAGACTTCTGTAAAATAAATCCCCTACACCATCAGCGGAGCGACGGCGAGATTCGAGTTGCGACTGTCGTCCCAGTTCCAGTCGTCGCAGTGGAGACGACCCTGGTCCCAGTCCAGCTCGAGCCGGTTGCCGTCCGCGTTGCAGGATATGTCATCTATCTCCAAGAACACCACCCATCGAATACTCTCCGGGTTGAATCGAATTCTGTGCCGTTAGCACACTAATAAATGACACGGGGTGTTTCAGGATCATTCGGTTAATACGTAATGACACGCTACCTGAACCCGTAAGCGCAGATATTCTGGACATCACGTACCCTGTGCTGCCGGCTCGAATCTTTACCCACCGTAGCTTTGGCGTAGGCGGGCGTGAACGCGAGCAACTTGCGACGCAGCCGAAAATATTATAACAAATGAATTTTAAATAAAGAAGACCCCCGGGCGAACGCATGAAATGCGAACGTCCGAGGGTCCAAGCGACCAAGTGACTGGAGGTGCCGAACGAGAGGGCCTAGTGCCCTAGTGTCCAAGCGCCCTTGTCACCCCCAGCGGAGCGACGGCGAGATTCGAGTAGCGACTGCCGTCCCAGCGCCAGTCGTCGCAGTGGAGACGACCCTGGTCCCAGTCCAGCTCGAGCCGGTTGCCG